>NZ_JBSPFA010000001.1:0-229976 GCF_053848885.1 Amedibacillus sp. YH-ame10 | reverse complement strand
TTAAGTCAGGGAAAAGATGGAAGTGGTAAGTAAGCTTATGTAGGTTTTCAAAAAAGATATGAGCAATGGAAATATGACTCTCACCAGGACGATAAGAATCACAATGATTATGTTTAGAAGCAAGTTCTTTTTTAGCGAAAACAGAAGAGTCTTTAATCAAAAAAATCACCTATAGATAGTATACTATATCTACAGGCGAAATTTAATCTTTCGGAATGTCCTTCAGGACATCTTTTTTATACCCTTTTATTGGAAATGTAGCGTATAATAGAGATAGAAAAAGAGGGGTTAAAATGGAACATAAAGCACGGTACTGTCCACAATGTGGATCCAAGACTAATGATATGCACTGCGATATTTGTGAACGTCTTACAAAACCAATAGAGGAACGTTACAAAGAAAAGGATTTAGACTTGGTTGCGGATGATATCGCATCCTTTGATCATATTCAAAGTACACATAAAGTAAATACTCATATTTATGAAAACAATCCAAAAGAAACACAAGAGGATTTGGATAGTGTTTCTCAAAATGTTTCCATGCACGCATTTAAGAATAGGAAATCCAATTCTAAAACATCTTCTTCCAGTCGTTCTTATCAACAAGTCAATATGCAAAACAATGTGTTGATGAAAATCATCGGAATTATCATTGTAGGAATCATAGGGTTTTGTATATTTTTGTTAATGGGTAGTGTATAAAATTAAGATATCGTAAGATGTCTTTTTCTTTATTTATGAATTGTTTATAAATGTTTTCGCTTGGATAGAGTATAATAAAGAAAATATTATGCATATAGTAGAGGATGAGGGATGTTTATGAAAAATACAATGAGTAAAAATATCTTTCAATTTATATTGTTAAGTGTTCTGATTGTTTTTGCGTTTTGGTTCGCATTAAAAGATGATATGAAAGAAGTACTAATTAATGTACGTCATGTGTCAATTTTCTGGTTAATTATTGTACTAGCAATGGGTGTTTTATATTATGCATTACAAGGGTATATGCTCTATACCATTGGGAAGAAGTATAAGCATGATTTGACTTATTTGGATGGATTGGAAAATGCGTATTGTGCAGCGTTTTTTAATGGAGTAACACCACTGGGTGGAGGACAAGTCGCACAAGCCTATGTGTTTCATAAGAAACATGTGAGTTATCGCGATATCGCAAGTATTTTGTGGAAAGATTTTTTTGTTTATCAAAGTGTTGTAGTTGTATTTGCGCTTGTCTTGTTGTTGGTGTTTATGCCATTTTGTTTTGAAATGTTTCCACAATGGATTTGGTTGGTGTATTTGGGTTTGATCATTGATGCATCCGTGATTGTCATATTATGGACGATGTCTCATTTTCCTGCTTTGTATGCGAAGATTAGTAGTATCTTTGTGAATCTGTTACACCGTATGCATATTGTGAAGAATAAGAATGCGACTTTAGAGAAATGGAATTATCAAGTACATTATTTTGCGGATGAAGTGAAGAGTTTAAAGAAAGATAAAAAATTATTAATCAAAGGAATCTTAATTAATATATTTCGACAAGTCATTTATTATAGTATTCCATTCTTTGTAGGAATTGGATTGGGTATTCCTTTGGATATGGGAGACTTTATATTAGTTCTCTTATTGTCTTGTTGTATTCATATGTTGAATGCTCTTACTCCTTTACCAGGAGATACAGGATGGACAGAAAGTGTATTTATCATTATCTTTGGTATTGTATTTCAAAGAGTGTACGCAAGTAGTATTATGATTCTTTGGCGTATGGCCACGTATTATATTCATATCATGATTGGAGGCATTACATTTTTAGTAGTGAAATCTAGAAAGAAGCAAGTAGAGGGTACTAGTAGTACAAACGTATAGAAGCTGTGTACTTCCCTATAATGATTATGGAGAAATGAAGACGGATGACCTTAATCCGCCTTTTTTTTTGACATATTCTAGAGTGTGATGGAAACATCACCAAGAAAAAAAGGGGGGATTTCTATGTGTAATCGTTGTGGATGTCAATCTATGTTGTATGAAGAATCAAGAGGATGTTCTAGATGCAATATGTGGGACAATCAAAACGTGCGTCAATTAGCTTGTGCTGCAGAACGTTTCGTTCGAGAAGAAAATCGCGAAATGAGATGTTGCGAACACCGTTGTGCTTGTCAATATCGTAATTGTGTGCACAGATGTCAAAGGGATTGTGACTAGTCGTTTGTAGTACATTGGTTCATTGTTTTTTCTTCTTTTCAAAATAGAAAAAAGAGGACGGGGGCTGTCCTCTTTTGATATTATTTTGTGAGTACCTTTTCGATTTCTACTACATACATCGTATGATAATCTTTTAATGGATAATTTTGTGGTAATAAATCTTTATCAATAAAACAATCTTCTTTTAATTCTTGTGCATATAGTTTACGACATAGTAATACCGTATTTGCCTCTTCAAAGTAAGGGGTGTTGTTTTCATATGCGACATGAAGATTTGATTTTGTTATTTTATCTTCCTCTTTTCCACTAACACTTCCCATATAAGAAAGCATTTTTCTTTCACTTTCATCAAAGAAGGCAAGAGATAAGGTGTCTCCTTGATCAATTAATTCTTTTGTGTAGCGTTGTGGACGTATAAAGATATAGGCAACATGTTTATTCCAAAGGATGCCTAAACCACCCCATGATGCCGTCATGGTATTCACTTGATCCCCTTGTGCAGCCGTTATTAACATCCATTCTTTTCCTATCATAGTGAATACATCACCATGTAATTCTTCTGGTTTTATTTCTTTCATATGTTTTATCCTTTCTTCTGTTTTTCTAATTATAGAGCACCTAATTTTAAAAGGCAAGTAAACTACGTATCTATCTTTACGAAGACATTATAAAGAAGGTACTGATTAAGTAAGAGCACCTACTTATAGCATAGTAAAATCTTTTTTGAAATAGAACAAAGTGTATTTATTTGAGGTGGAAATAATTAGAAAACTAACATTTGTCATTTTTTGATTAACAAATGTAAATGAAAAGTACTGACAATGTTCAGTATTTTTTAATTTATTGAATAGCTATAATGTAATCGTATTCAGAAGAACAAGATTGGAGGAGTTGTATGAAGTATGTCGTACTAGTATCTCATGGGCAATTTGCGGAAGGTTTAAAAGAGACATTGACTATGTTTTTAGGAGAACGTGATGATGTTTTAGCAATCGGGTTGCATGTGGGAGAAGACGTGGATTCACTTGCGAAACGAATGGGAAACTTATTAGAAGCAATGAACACAAAGGATGAAGTGTTGGTGTTGGGCGATTTGATTGGAGGATCTCCACTAACAACCATGTTGGATTGTTTGGAACAAAAGGGATTATTACAGAATGCGGTTGTGCTTGGTGGGATGAACTTAGCAATGGCGTTAAATGCAATCCTTATGAAAGAAGATTTCACACAAGCAAAAGAAATGGCACTTAAAGAAGGAAAAGAAGCCATGAAAGAAATGATTTTAACAAACGAAGAAGAAGAGGACATATAGAGAGGAGGAATGTCATATGTCAATTTCATTTATTAGAGTAGACGATCGAATGATTCATGGACAAACCTGTACAAGATGGGCATTAGAATACCCTTGTGATGGGATCATAGCGGTCAATGACGCAGCCGCCAACAACAGCGTATTAAAGGCTGCCTATAAAGGGGCGAGTTCTAAGAAGACCTTTATTTGGACGATGGAGGATTGGAGAAATAAATGTCAAAAAGTATTAGATTCAAATGATCGATATTTTCTAATCACAAAGAATCCATTAGATATGGAGAAAATCTTAGTAGAACAAGGGTTACAATGCGATATCGAAAAAGTGGTAATTGGACCTTGTAATGATCGTGCGAATGCTATCAAATTAGGAAACAATCAATCTATTACACAAGAGGAAGCAGATGCTCTTGAACAGATTGAAAAACATGGATACAAGGTAGAATTTCGTTTGTTGCCTGATGTATCTATTGGAGAATGGAATAAATTTAAAGGCCAGTTTGGCTATTAATTGAAAAGGAGAGAAATGATATGACAATTAATGTATTTCAAGCTTTCTTATTAGGCTTATTTGCTTGTTTGGCGAGCATGCCTGGAATGGGCGGGAGCGCTATTGGTAACTATACGTTAGGAAGACCTTTGATTGGAGGACTTGTATGTGGAATCATCTTGGGTGATGTTCGTACTGGGATTCTTGTTGGGGCTGCGATGCAATTATTATATATTGCCCTTGTAACACCTGGAGGAACAGTTTCTGCTGATGTCAGAGCAGTTAGTTATATTGGAATTCCACTTGCTATGTTGGCTTTAAACTCTTATGGATTGGATGCTGCAAGTGCAGATGGAAATGGATTAGCAACGAGTTTTGGTGCAATGGTAGGAACACTTGGAACAGTGTTATTCTATGGAACAGCAACTATGAACTTGATTTGGCAACATATCGGTTGGAAAGCGGTAGATAAAGGGGATTTCAAAAAACTGTATGTAGTAAACATGGGTTTACCTTGGATTTCTCATATCGTATGTTCTTTCATTCCAACATTTGTTATTTGTTTGGCAGGAGCTGGTATGGTTGATACCATTAAAGAGGTATTACCAATGGATGGATTAGCTATGAAAACAATCTTTACCGTTGGATCTTTATTACCATGTGTTGGGATTGCGATTTTATTGAAACAAATCATCTTAAAGGGAACAGACTTCATTCCTTTCTTTGTAGGATTTGCGTTAGCAGCTTCTTTAGGAATCAATCTTGTAGTATCTACTATTATTGCATCTTTATTTGCCTATATGAATTACCAAATAAAAATCACGCAGATAGCAAAAAGCAATAGCGTGAGTGTTGATGAAGATGAAGAGGAGGATATTTAAATGAAAAAGCTATCAAAGAAAACCTTAAATAAATCATTTCGTAATTGGTACTATGGGCATCTTACATGTTTTTCACAAGAACATATGCAAACATTTGGATATCTATGTGCAATGTTACCTATCGTTGAAGAATTATACGATACAAAAGAAGAACAAATCGAAGCATTACAAACGTATACAGCATTCTTTAATACAGAGCCACAATTAGGAAGTGTTATTGTTGGAGTTAGCGTTGGATTAGAAGAAGCGAAAGCGAATGGGGAAAATGTAGATGGAGAAACCATCAATGGTTTACGTGCTGGGTTAATGGGGCCTATTGCAGGTATTGGTGATTCCTTGGTTGTTGGTGTCCTAATTCCATTGATTCTAGGAATAGCGTTAGGACTATCTACGGATGGTTCACCAGTAGGAGCAATCTTCTATATTATCGTTTGGAATCTATTAGTTACTTTTGGAATGCGTATGCTTTATCTAAAGGGATATGAGTTTGGTGGAAAAGCAGTTGAATTTTTAACAGGAGAAAAATCAAAAGCTTTACGTGAATCTGTTATGATGTTAGGAAGTATGGTAATTGGGGCAGTTGCGGCAACATGGGTAAGTGTAAATACAGTATTTCAAATGACAAATCCTGATACAAAAGAACCATATTTGGTATTGAATGATCAAATCAACGCAGTCTTACCAAAAGGCTTAACAGCAATCTTCATTTTGTTCTGTTGGTACTTGATTGCGAAGAAAAAAGTGAGTCCTTTAAAGGTTATGTTATTGTTAGTTGTGATTGCTTTTGTAGGAGTTTTCTTTGGATTCTTCGATCCACAATTACAATATTAAAACGATGAGTCTTTGTTCTTTGAATAAAGACTTTTTGCGTAATCTACGGTATAATATAAAAAAAGAAAGAGGGAAATAAAGTGAAAAAGAAATGGCTTATAATGGGAATAACGTTGCTGTCATTTTTTGTGCTATCACTCACGGTGTTGCAATTTAAAAATTATGCACAGAATGAAATTTCGGCAGTCAAAGCAAAACCTATAAAATTTGGAGCAACGTATATGACATTAAATAATCCCTTTTTTGATTTAATTGATTCAGAATTACGTAATGTGATAGAAGCAAATGGAGATGTTTTAACAACCATGGATCCTCAATTATCTATTGAACGTCAAAGAGAACAAGTACGCTATTTAATAGAGCAAGGTTGTCAAGTGCTCATTGTAAATCCTGTAGATTCAAAAGGATTGGCAGATGTTTTAAAAGAAGCGAAGAAACAAGGTGTTTATATCATCGCAATTGATACGAATGTATATGAGAGTGATAGCTTTGTAGATTATAGTGTAGTTTCAGATAATTATGAGGCAGGTGTATTATGTGCACAAAAGATGATGGCACAAAAAAAAGAAGCGAATATCTTTTTATTGAAACATGAAAGTGCACATTCAGCTGTAGAAAGGATACAAGGGTTTAAGGATACCATTAAAGGAAATGCAAACTATCGTATTGTGGGAGAAGAAGAATGTGAAGGACAATTAGAAAAGAGTATGCCCATCATCAAAGGAAAGCTTGAAGATAAGCTGGAATTTGATGTGGTAATGGCCTTGAATGATCCTTCTGCATTAGGCGCAATTGCGGCATTACAAGAGAAAGATATGTTGAGTAATGTTATGGTTTATGGAGTAGATGGAACACCAGAGGCAAAAGTATTGGTAAGAGATGGATTTCTACAAGGTACAGTAGCACAATATCCAAAGAAAATGGCAAAAAAGGCGATCGATGCAGCATATCAATTTTTAGATGGAAAACGCAATGTTAAAAAAGAAAAAATTGATGTGGTCATGATTGATCAAAACAATATCAGTGAGTTTTCATTAGAGGGATGGCAATGATTCGTTTCACAAGAATAAAGAATGAACAACAGGTTGCCATTACCTATTGGTTGTTATGTATTACCGTACTCTTACAAATCACATTTTTATGTTGTATTATCTTTTTTACAACACAATTTATTTTAGATTCTTCACAAGCCAGTCAGTTCCTACAACAGGTAAATGTTGTGCCGATGTCATATAAACAAATACCCGTATATGCTTGTATTAGTTTTATACTGTTATTGCTTGTTATGAGAATACGTGTGTATGTAAAAGAAAGCACTAAGAGTACACTTGTATTTACGATGTTGGAACTAGGAATTTGTATGTTCTTACTATGGGTGATATCTTTTTCTAGTAATATGGTTTTATTGTTTGTCATCGCAAATATGATGGCTCGTACAAGAAATAAGGGAAATATTAGTATTTCATTAGTGATGTTATCGTTAATCTTTCTATTAACGAATTATAGTGTGGTATCAAACTTTATTCCGGTTACTGATGTTCAGTATTATTTAGCGATGTACAATGCAGGAGCTAAATCATTATTTTTAGCACTGAATAATGTATTGAGTACGATTTGTATCTTTGCGTTCATTTTGTATATGCTCTTTCTAATCAAGGCGCAATATGATGAAAGTCGAAAAATAAATAATTTAAATAATGAACTAAAAGAACTCAATGAACAATTAAAAGATTATGCCGCAGATCGTGAAAAAATGGGAGAAACAAAAGAGCGAAATCGTCTCGCAAGAGAAATACACGATACTCTTGGACATACTTTAACGGGATTATCTACGGGACTTGAGGCATGTAAAGAATTGCTAGAAGTAGATCAGGAATTGGCTAAAAATCAATTGAGTATGTTGAGCAGTGTGGCAAGAGATGGGCTTAAAGATGTTCGTCGTTCGGTGAATAAATTACGTCCTGATGCTCTAGAAAATCATAGTTTAAAGGAAGCATTAGAAACGATGATACAAGAATTTATCAATTCTACAGGGGTGGTTGTATACTTTGTGTGTCATTTATCTTCGCTTATCTTTCAACAGGATGAAGAAGATACTATATATCGCATTATCCAAGAAGGATTGACCAATGCAGTACGTCATGGAAAAGCAGATAAAATTTATATTTCTTTTGGAAAAGAAGATGATACTTTGATTTTGATGATTGAAGATGATGGAGTAGGGTGTGGACACATCGAAGATGGCTTTGGATTGCACCATATGAAAGAGCGAGTTGCCTTATTAAATGGAAAAGTGCGCTGTTATGGAAACGAAGGGTTTGTATTGATTGTTGAGTTACCATTGAGAAAAGGGAGTGAAGTAAATGATTAAGGTTATGATTGCGGATGATCAAGAATTGATGCGTGATAGTTTGAGTATTTTATTACGTTCTAAAGAAGATATTGAAATTACAGGTTTTGCCAAAGATGGAAATGAAGTTATGGAACTTTTAAAATCTTGTCGACCAGATGTTATTTTAATGGATATTCGTATGCCTGGAATGGATGGAACACTTTGTACGAAATATGTGAAAGAAAAATACCCAGAAATTAAAGTTATCATATTAACAACCTTTGACGATGATGAGTATATTTATGATGCTCTTAAAAATGGTGCGAGTAGTTATCTCCTAAAGGGAGTCTCTTTAAATGAGCTTTATACAGCAATTCACACGGTATATGAGGGTGGTGGAGTCATACATCCAGATGTTGCGATTAAAGCCATGCACATGTTTTCTTCACTTGCAAATCAACAATTGGAAACACCTTCTCAAGAACTTCCAATTCACCATTTATCCAAAACAGAATGGCGCATCATTGAAAAAGTTGGAAATGGTTTATCAAACAAAGAAATTGCTGAGGAATTAAGCTTTACTGAAGGGACTATACGAAATTATTTAAGTATTATTTTAGATAAGTTGACACTTAGAGATCGTACGCAATTGGCAATATGGGCTGTACAAAATCCAAAGGTTATTTTAAGAGGAATGGAATAATGAAAAAGCGTAAAAAAGGTATACTCCTTTTTCTATGCATGGTATGTGGAGTGTCTAGTTTTGTCTTATGGAATCAACATGAGAATCGTCATATTGAGTTAAAACTAGGACTAATGTCAGGGAATGTATGGAACGCACCAGAAAGTGATAGTTATATATTATTGGATAATGCAATCAAAGCGTTCGAGAAAAAACATCCCAATGTGACCATCACATATGAAAGTGGAACACGTCCTGATGATTATGAGGAATGGCTAAGTGGGAAAATTTTAAACGATGATGCGCCTGATGTTTTCTTTGTGCCTTCTCAAATTTTTTCAACATTAGCACAAAATGGAACGTTACAGAACTTGGAGTCTTATATAAAGGATGATGAAAATTTCGATGCTTCAAAATATTATGAAGCTTCTTTCAAAGAGGGGCAATTGGAAGATAATACCTATGCTTTGCCTTATGAAAGTGTTCCTAACTTAATGTTTGTGAATAAAACTTTACTTGAAAAAGAACAAATTCAAATGCCTGAGAATACATGGACATGGGAAGAGTTTTATGAAATATGTAAACAAGTAAGTAAAGATAATAACGGAGATGGAATACAAGATCAATTTGGATTTTATGGATATGGATGGGAAGATGCTGTATATAGCAATGGTGTTACAATTTACAATGAAGAAAAAAATAGCGTGACATTGGATCAAGAACAAATCATTGAAGCAACTACCTTTATGCGCAAACTTTCTAGATTACAAAAAGAGAAAGTTTCATCAGAAATGTTTGATAAAGGACAAGTGGCATTTTGTCTAATGGATTATAGTGATTATCGAACCTATATGCCATATCCTTGGAGAGTAAAGAAGTATTCCTCATTTGAATGGGATTGTATTATGATGCCATCTGGTCCAAATGGAGGGAATATATCTCAAATTGATACGTTGATGATTGGAATGTCATCACGCTCGAAAGAAAAGAAACTTGCATGGGAATTCATGAAACAACTAAGTAGTGATGAAGCGTTTCAAAAAGAATTATCTACTTCTGCACAAGGAGTTTCTGTTTTAAAAGAAATTATGACCACAAAAGAAGTATTGAATGCTTTAAAGAAGGATAATCCAGGTGATAGTAGTTTTGAATTAGGAGTTGTGGATGATATTATGAAACAGGGTGTCGCACTACGTCGTACAAAAGAGTATGAACAAGTGTTGCAAAGTATCAATGGACAAATACAAACACTATTAGAGAGTGATCAAGAAATTGAAAATGCGTTGATTTATATGCAAGGACAACTCAATGCGATGTTACACAAATAAAGTATGCGTCATCGTGGAAAGTATAAGACTTGTGTTAACGTCACAAAGAAGATAAACTAAATTATAGGAGGTGACGATATGAAAATCACCTATATTTATCATAGCTGTTATCTTATAGAATTAGAACATACAATATTGCTTTTTGATTATTATAAAGGAACCTTACCAAAACTAGATCCTAAAAAGCACTTATATGTATTCGCAAGTCATCGCCATCAGGATCATTTTGCTCGCAAGATTTTTACAATCGATCACCCTCAAATCACCTATATCTTATCTGATGATATACCAGTGGAAAAGGATGTTGAACGAATGGGTGCTCATCAAGATTTAAACGTTGATGATATGCATATTTCTACCTTATTATCTACGGATGAGGGGGTAGCGTTCATTGTGCAAGTGGAAGGAAAAACAGTGTATCATGCAGGAGATTTGAATTGGTGGGATTGGGGAGAGGAAGATAGTGAAGAAGAAAGCCGAGATATGAAAGAAGCTTACCAAAAAGAACTTGAGATTCTTTCACGTTATAAAGTTGATGTCGCCTTTCTTCCAGTAGATGCGCGATTAAAGGAAAACTTCTACAAAGGACTTGATGCGTGTATGGGGAAAGTGGATATTTCGGTTGTATTTCCAATGCATTTTTGGGATGATTACACGATCGTGGAAAAACTATTTGAACATCCTGTCTGTCAAGACTATAAGAATCGTATGCAAAAGGTTTCATATAAAAACCAGATCTTTCTATTATAACTGTTTAGAATCTCTAGAAGTTTCTTTCTGTTTGTGATATATTTTAAGTATGAAAAACATACGTTTGTTAGAAGAAGGGAAACGAATATGGAAGCGAAAACTATTTTAAAGAAAGTGCTGGATGATTATCGTAGAATTACTGGATTACGTAGTTACATCGTATATGAAGAAGGAGATGTCCAAAGCGCCAGTGAAAAAAACTATTTCTGTAAGTGTTTAAAACTATCTGGGAAAGCTCTTGAAAAATGCGAAGAGTGTACAAAGGAAACATTTGCGGAAACACAGGACATTGATAAAGAGTGTATTTATTCTTGTCATGCTGGATTGATAAAATGGGCAGTACCTGTAAATTTTGAGGATTATCGTTGTGTTATCGTATCAGAAGGTATTATTGCACAAAAACAAATGGAAGAAGCAGAACAATGGGCAAAGTATTTATCAAAAGAATACAAGCTTAATGAAGATATGGTGTTGCGTAATTTCAAAGTGATTCATACGATGAATGAAGCACAGATGAAAGCATCTATCGAATTATTAAAGGATTTAATCGATTATCATTATGCGATGAATAAGTAACCAGCGAAAGCTGGTTTTCTTTTGATAACATTGCATATGAATAGCACATTCTCTTTGATTCCACTATAATAGAATAAGGTAGGTGAAATAATGAATATAACAAATCCTTATGTCTTAGCAGCGATTGGGACAGGTTTTACATTTTTGATGACCACATTAGGTGCTGCGACTATATTTTTAATAAAAAAAGAAGTAAAACAAAGTTTGCAATCTATGTTTCTTGGATTTGCGGCTGGTGTGATGATCGCGGCTTCTGTGTGGAGCTTGTTGATTCCAGCAATGGAACAAGCAGAAGCCTTAGGAATGCCATCTTGGATTCCGGCAGGTGGTGGGTTTATTCTTGGAGGACTCTTCTTGTTTGGCTTAGATCATGCACTCCCTCATTTGCATCCGGGAAGTGAGTTACCAGAAGGTCCTACATCGTCTTTGAAACGTACGACAATGTTGGTCTTTGCGGTAACTTTGCATAATATTCCAGAGGGTATGGCTGTTGGTTTATCTTTTGCATTGTCTGTGAATGCTGGTGCGAATGTAACCTTAGCGAGTGCAATTGCTTTGGCAATTGGGATTGGTTTACAAAACTTTCCTGAAGGAGCTGCAATATCACTTCCTTTGAAAAAAGAAGGATGTAGTAAACTTAAATCGTTTGTGTATGGTAGTTTGAGTGGGATCGTAGAGCCGATTGCAGGTATTGCGACAGTCGCAATCGCAGGAACTGCGATTTACTTTATGCCATGGTTGTTATCTTTTGCGGCAGGTGCTATGGTGTACGTTGTTGTGGAAGAATTGATTCCAGAAGCGCATTTATCAGATCATTCTCATGCGGGAACAGCAGGGGTAATGATTGGATTTCTTGTCATGATGATAATGGATGTAGCGTTGGGTTAGATACAAAAAGAAGGTTACGAAATGGAAATAAATCCTATTTATACGGCGAACACCTAGTGTTTTGTCGTATTTTTATTTCAGAAAGGAAAAAAATTCATTTTTTTTGTATATCAAGCATATTTTATGGCGATTTTATGATAAAATAAGAATAATGATAAACGCTTACATTATTTGAAAAAGGAGACAGTATGGATACAATTAACGGAAATATGCAGAAAAAGCTAGAGATTATGAACAAACATAACAATTTGAATGCATCTACAATATATGAATGTGTGGTAGAAGTTGTAAAAGAGGAAATGGAAAAACGTCCATTGATAAAGCAGGATAAGAAATTATACTACATTTCTGCAGAATTTTTATTAGGGAAAATGTTGAGTAGTAATTTGATCAACTTAGGAATATATGATGAGGTAGAGGAGATTGTAACATCCGTTGGTTTTACAATGGATGACATAGTAGAAGTAGAATTAGAACCATCCCTTGGAAATGGCGGACTTGGTAGATTAGCAGCTTGTTTCTTAGATAGCATTGCTAGTTTGCAGTTATGTGGAGATGGAATTGGTCTTTATTATCATTTTGGTCTTTTTGAACAGAAGTTCAAAGATTATAAACAAGTGGAAGTTCCAAATTCTTGGATTTCAAAGACGAGTTGGTTTACAAAGAAAAAGACGGAGTTTACAGTACCTTTTCCAGAGTTTACGTTACATCCTGTAGTATATGACATGGATGTCATAGGGTATGAAAAAGGAAAAAATACGCTTCATTTGTTCGATATCGAAAGTATTGATGAAAGCTTAGTAAAACAAGGAATCGATTTTGATAAAACTAATATTGAAAAGAATTTAACCTTATTTCTTTATCCAGATGATAGTGATGATGAGGGGAGATTGTTACGTATTTATCAACAATACTTTATGGTATCTTGTGCAGCGCAAATGATACTTGCAGATTGTAAAGAAAAAGGGTATGATCTACGCACTTTAGATGAACATGTTGTCATTCAAATCAATGATACACATCCTTCTTTAATCATCGCGGAATTGATCCGTTTACTACAAAAGGAAGGTATGTTGTTAAAGGAAGCATTGGCGGTTGTGGAAAAAACATGTGCATATACCAATCATACAATCCTAGCAGAAGCATTAGAAACTTGGCCAATGGCATATTTAGAAAAAGTTGTACCAGATCTGTTAGAGATTATCATTTCACTTGATGCAATTGCACATGAACGTGGAAGTAATGAAAAATTAGCAATTATTGATGCAGAACATCGTGTTCATATGGCACACATGGATATTCATTTTGGAAAGAGTGTAAATGGTGTAGCTGCATTGCATAGTGATATTTTAAAGAATACAGAACTACATGAGTTTTATAAGTTGTATCCAGAGAAGTTTAATAATAAAACAAACGGGATTACCTTCCGTAGATGGCTCTATAGTAGCAATCCACAATTAACCTCTTTTCTAGTAGAAACACTTGGAAAAGAGGTGTTCGATAATGCCAATGTATTATCGAAATTAAAAGGATATGAGAACGATAACATAGTTTTACAAAAACTATTGGATATCAAAGAGTATAAAAAACAAGCCTTTATAAAACATATGAAGAAGAAACAAAACATTACCTTATTGGAACATGCAATCTTTGATACACAAGTAAAACGCCTTCATGAGTATAAACGTCAACAAATGAATGCCTTGTATATCATTCATAAATATTTGGATATCAAAAGAGGAAATCTTCCAAAACGACCTCTTGTATGTATCTTTGGCGCAAAAGCAGCCCCTGCGTATACCATCGCGAAGGACATTATTCATATCCTGTTATGTTTAGAGGAAATCATAGCGAAGGATAAAGCGGTCGCTCCTTACTTGCAGTTGTGCTTTATTGAGAATTATAACGTTAGTGAAGCAGAAATTGTCGTACCAGCAACGGATATTTCTGAACAGATTTCACTTGCGAGTAAAGAAGCGAGTGGCACTGGTAATATGAAGTTTATGTTGAATGGTGCATTAACACTGGGAACACGAGATGGTGCAAATGTGGAAATCGCAGATCTTGTGAAAGAAGAAAATATTTATATTTTTGGAAAGAGCAGTGAAGAAGTGATTCAACATTATGAACGTGGTGATTATTGTGCAAAAACGTTGTATGAGGAACGTGAACATATCCAAGAATTAGTGGATTTTATTATAGGAAAAGAAATGATGAAGATAGGGGATGAAGTTTCTTTAAAACGTTTTTATCATGAACTACTAAATAAAGATTGGTTTATGACTCTTCTTGATTTAGAGGAGTATATCGAGTGTAAAGAACGCATGATAGCTGACTATGAAGACCGTATGCTTTGGGCTAAGAAGATGCTTCATAATATCGCAGGAAGTGCATTCTTCTCAAGTGATCGAACCATTATGGAATATGAAGAAGATATATGGAAATTAAGGAAAGGAGAGAAATTATGAAAGTAGAACCATGTGCAGGAATACTGTTACCAATTTCATCATTACCAGGTAATCAAGGAGTAGGAGATTTTGGTAAACATACGTTTCGATTGATTGATGCATTGCATAAACAACATATCAAAATATGGCAAATACTACCGTTAAATCCTTTGGGGTATGGAAATTCTCCATATCAACCATTCTCTTCCTTTGCTGGAGATGAACTCTATATCAGTGTGGATACTTTAGCGGATTATGGTCTATTGAAACAAAGCTCTATTCGTAATTGTAATAAGTTTGAAGAACGTGTAAACTATGAGGAAGTTAGAGCCTTTAAAGCACCTTATTTAAAGAAAGCATATAAGACATTCTTAAAGATGTTTTCAACCTTTGAACAAGAATATCGATTGTTTGTTTCAACAGCAGAATGGCTCTATCCATATGCAGTCTTCATTTCATTGAAAAAACATAACGATATGAAACCATGGACGCAGTGGCCAAAAGAACAAAAAGAATGGATTAAAAATCGCCGTTTTCCACTTCGTGAGGTAGAAGATCAAATTCGTTATGAACAATTCATTCAATTTATCTTTTATAAACAATGGAAAGAAGTAAAGGATTACGCTAATGAAAAGGGAATTTCCATTATGGGAGATATTCCTTTCTATGTAGGATTAGATAGTGCAGATGTATGGCAAAATCAACAAGATTTCTTGTTGGATGAGCAAGGGAATCCAACCTATATTGCAGGAGTACCACCAGATTATTTTAGTGCAAGTGGACAACGATGGGGAAATCCTATTTATAATTGGAAAGTGATGCGTCGAGGACATTACCAATTTTGGATGGAACGTTTGGCTTGGAATGATCGCTTTTTCGATATTCTTCGTTTGGATCATTTCCGTGCTTTCGATACGTATTGGAAAATAGAGGCAAGTTGTGAAACCGCAATTCAAGGAGAATGGGTATTAGGTCCATCTTATGAATTCTTCGATGAACTATATCAAAAGATGCCAGATATCAATATTATTGCGGAAGATCTTGGTGATTTACGTAAACAAGTTGGTAAATTAAGGGATCATTATCATCTATTGGGAATGAACGTTTTACAGTTTGAAATGATGCCAAAACTATTGAAGAAACGTCGTAAATTTAATGTTGTATTATATCCTGGAACACATGATAATGATACATTAGAAGGATTTTACCAAACATTATCCCCAAATCATAAGATTGCATTACGTAGATTCTTCCATAACCTTGGATATGAAAATAGAACCTTCCATGAACTTGTTATTCGCTATTGTTTGAATAGTGAAGCTTCTATGGTGATTCTTCCTGTCCAAGATATCTTGGGATTGAAGAGTGAGGCAAGAATCAATACACCTAGCACTATAGGTTCCCCAAATTGGGAATGGAAATTAAAGAACTTGAAAGAAGTCTATGAAGTATTACCTCAGATTGGTGAATGGATGAAAGAAAGCAATCGCATATAAAAAGGAGCTCGCGCTCCTTTTGTTATCGTTGTGAATTCTCTTGTTCTGTACTAGATGTGTTGGTTGCTTCACCAAGTGTAATGTTAATTGTTTTTGTCGCATTATCACGAAGTACTGTCATCGTGATTTTTTCTCCAGCAGAGTGAGAACTTATAATACTTGTAACATCACTAATACTACTAATCTTTTCATCATTGATTTTTAGGATTTGATCACCTGATTTTAATCCAGCTTTATCAGCCGCTTTTCCACTTTCTACTTTATAGATATAAACTTGAGAATCTTGTTCAAATGGGTTGTTTCCTGTAGTAAGTGTAACACCTAAAGATGCTCTTCCTTTTACATATCCATTTTCAATTAAGTTTGTGATAATCGTTTTTGCATGATTGATTGGAATCGCAAATCCTAACCCTTCAATGCTTTCTCCACTGCTTTTCGCATTCACTACACCAATTAGTTCACCATTCGCATTAAACAATCCACCACCGCTGTTTCCTGGGTTGATAGCTGCGTTTGTTTGTAGTAATTGCATCTTTTGATTATCAATCGTTACTTCACGATCTAATGCAGAAATGATTCCACTTGTTACCGTTCCACCAAGAGAACCTAATGGATTTCCAATCGCAACAGCAGTATCTCCAACTTCTAGTTTATCAGAGTCACCTAATACTGCAGGAGTTAGTCCAGTTGCCTCAATCTTGATAACTGCAAGATCAGTAGAGGAATCTTTTCCTATTAATGTTGCTTCATATGTTTTTCCATCTTTCGTTGTAACAGTGATTTTATTTGCGCCATCAATTACGTGATTGTTTGTAACAATATAACCATCTTCACTCAAGATAACTCCACTTCCTGCGCCAGAAACTACTGCCTGCTGGAAATAACTGTTCGTAGAAACGGATTCCGTTTTAATCTCCACCACTGTATTCATCGTTTCATTGGCGATATCTTTGATGGATGTATTGGTAGCGTTCGTTGTAGAACCTGAACTTTTCTTATTTACAGATTGATATAAAACCGTATTGCCATTAGCTCCTTTCAACTGCAAAGCTAATAAGGTACCTCCAAAACCTCCACCTGCAGAGATCAATAAACAACTTGTGATAATCACCGCATTACGATGTTTTCGAAAGAAGTTCTCATCTTTATTTGATTTTTTCTTCTTTTTCTTTTCCTTCTTTGGAGTAGGTGCATCATCACTATAGATTGGTTCCTCATGATCTTGTGCAGATACAGTTTCCTGAGAACTGTGTTGTGCATGATTCTCACCACCAAGAATGATAACCTCATCCTCTTTCGCTAGTTTTGGTTCTTGCGCATCTGTAGTAGCTTCCGTATTCAACATGGTATCTTTTTCAAATTCATTTTCCATAATTTAACCTCCTATTGATTGATGGTTTTAACATCAACTCTTCTATGGTGCTTATTATACAATAACATTATCTCAGAATTTTTCCTAAAATATGTGAATTTCCGCTGAATTCTAACAATATTTTTTATGAATATGTGAAAATAACATAGAAATTGTTAATCTAATAGAATGAGCCCTTAACCATATATGCATGATGTGTTATAATTAGTATGTTACAAAGGAAATGCTTTATACATTCTATCAAGAAGGTATAAGTACACTGGAGGGGTCCATATGGCAAAGGCAAAGACTACGAAGAAAACGACGAAGACTGCTGTAGTTGAGAAAAAAACAGCACCTGCTACTATTAAGGAAGAAGTTAAGAAGATTGCTGCAAAACCAGAAGCAAAAAAAATCACAGCAAAACCAGAAGCTAAGAAAATTACAACAAAACCAGAAGCTAAGAAAATCGCAGTAGGGAAAGAACCTGAAAAGATTGCGGTAGCAAAAGCTCCTGAAAAAATTGCATCAAAACCAGAACCGAAAAAAATTGCAACGAAAGAAGCCACAAAACTTGAATTGAAAAAAGATGTGGAAGTGAAAAGCACAGTTGCAAAGAAAGCTCCTGTAAAAAAGGAAGAGAAGAAAGAAACAAAAGCGAAGGCAGTAAAAAAAGCTGCTCCAGCAAAAGAAGAGAAGAAACCAGTAGCATCTACTAAGAAAGCACCTGCTAAAAAGGCACCTGCAAAAAAAGGAAATGCGAAGAATGAAAAATATGCTGCATATTCATTAGAAGAATGTATTGCATATATGCAAGCGATGGGTGTTATGCATTCTTATGAAGATTATAAGATGATTTTAATGGATGAAGCAGATTTACGTAAAGTTGAAAAGAATATTGTAGATGGAAATGCATTGAAAGATAAATCTTTTGATTTTGATGCGAATGGTTATGATATCGATTTGGTAGGTGTTACTTTACAAAAAGTAGAAGACACATTGGATATCAAAGCAAGTGATTATCCAACAATCAAAAAAGATATGAATCAAGCAATCAAGGCAACCACGAGTAAAGATGATGAGAAAAATGCAAAAGAATACTTAAAAGAATTTAAGACTGCAGAAAAAATCTTAATGATTGCACAACGCAAGAACATTATCGATTCTACAGAAGCAACTGCATTACTTGGTGCTGATGTAGACCAATTCATGAAACATTTCTTTGATTTTGCATATGAAATATTACCTACTTGGCAATATGAAGATGTGAAGTTCTATGAAGACTTTGCATATGCAATTTTATCTCAGTATGTAGACTTATATAATAAGTACCAATTAGAAATACTTATTGAATGTGCTGACCTATATATTAAACATGGAGATTTCCAACATGGGGATGAATCCTATGGATATATCCTAAGAGATAATCAGATTAAAGATTATATTTACTATCGTTTTGCGTCTGTTTATGAAGATATCGATATGAACAAAGCAAAAGGATTAGCGTATGAATCTTTACAGTATGTTGACGATCGTTTTACATACTATACAAACATCATAGAAATCCTGAATAAATAAAGATTTTAGAGATATCGTGATCTTGCGATATCTCTTTATTTATACAAAAGTAGAATATAAAAATATTTTCATTTTTTTATTGACGTGATATGTAGATTTTGTTATACTATCTAAGCAATGAAACGTGGCGCGTTGGAGAAACGGTTAACTCACTTGCCTTTCACGCAAGCATTCACGGGTTCGAATCCCGTACGCGTCACCATGTAAAAGATAAACTCGTGTAATGCGAGTTTTTTTGTATCTATTTTATTAGAATTATATGAGAATATACTAAGTTGGTGTATCGTGTGTTCATTTTGGTAAAAATAATATATACTATAGGTAAGAGATTTTTGAAGAAGAGGAGATATTATGAAAAATTTAAAGAGATTAGGTATTTGTAGTATTCTTGTTTTTTCATTGTTCATCACGGGGTGTTCGAACAATGGTGGAGGAAAGGATGAAAAGGTAAACTATGTAGAGCCTACGTATAACACGGAACATACAGATGTTGATTTTAATGAGTTAACATATGTCCGCCCAGATACAGAGGCACTAGACGCTCTTATTGTGCAAGTAAAAGAGATATCGCAAAAAGAGGATGCAGAAGAACAATTATTAAAAGGATATGACGATATCTTATCTTCCGTTATGAAGTATGATACTATGCAAACTCTTGTTTCTATTCTTTCTGCAAAAGATGTAAAAGATGAATTTTATAGTAATGAAGATGAATTCTTAACCAATTATTATACAAAATTAGATAATAAAATGCTGGATTTAACAAAGACTATTTTAGATTCAAAGTATGCGAAAGCTTTTGAAAATAAGATGGGAAAAGATTTCATCAAACGTTATGAAATTAATAGTAAACTTAATTCACCAGAAGTTGAGGAATTAACGGAACAAGAAACAGCATTAGTAAATGAGTATAAAAAAGCATCTGTGGATCCATATACGACTACTTGGAAGGGAAAAGAAGTAGGAGTTGATGATTTGGATTTTAGTGATCCAGATGCAGCTACACCATATTATGAAATATATGAAAAAAAGAATGCCGTAACTGGAGAACTCTATCGTAAGTTGGTACAAGTACGTGTTAAAATTGCGAAAAAATTAGGTTATGACAGTTATACAGAATATGCTTATGAAGTACTAGGTTATGACTTTAAACCAGAGGATTCGAAGAAACTTCAAGACTATGTTGTGAAAAATATTGCACCACTTTATGATAAAGTATCAAGTGCTTATCAAAGTGATATAGCGAACGCAAAAGAAAATAATACAGCAGATTTTGATAGTGGAATTCCTACACTGGAAAAGGCAATAAAAAAAGAATTCCCTGAATATATGATGAGCGCATTAGACTACATGAAGAGAAATAATATGTACCTTTATACAGATGATGCAAATGCTAATCAAGCAGCTTATTCTACATTGTTAAATGAATATTCAGCTCCATTTATGTTTGTAAATACAAGTGTTTACACGGATCCTTCTACTATATTCCATGAATTTGGACATTATTATAATTTTTTCCATTATGCAAAATTAAAATGGAATGATTCTAACGATTTGAATTTGGCAGAAATTCATTCCCAAGGATTAGAAGTGTTAATGTATCCATATTATGAAGACTTATATGGGGAAAATGCAAAACTAATGGAATATGATAATCTTTCTTCTATGTTGCAATCTATTCTTGCAGGATGTGCAGAGGATGAATTTCAACAAGCAGTTTTTGAAGATCCAACGATGTCTTTAGATGATATGAATGCGTTACATGGAAGTATTAGTACCAAATACTATGGTTATCCTCAGATTTATGAATGGGTAGATATTCACCATCATTTTGAAACACCATTTTATTATATTAGTTACGCAACAAGTGCAGTTTCTGCATTAGAATTGTGGCAAATATCATCGAAAGATAGAACGGAAGCTTTAGATATTTATGATAAAATTACAAAACACCCAGAGAATTCTCATTATTTGGATGCCCTAAAGAACGTGGGTTTATCAAATCCGTTTAAAAGCGATATCATGTCAGATATTGCGACCGCATTAAAAAAGGAAATGGACTTATAAGAAAAATGGATGAACATCGTTCATCCTTTCTTTTTCCCTTTGTTATCCTTTTTTCTTTTTGCTTCTTCTTGTTTATCTTTTAATGTCGTAATGATTTTTGGTTGAATTAATGGTTTTACTCGTTGCATATCATCACCTCAAATATAGTATAGCATAGCAAATATAGAATAGAAAATAAAAGTATGAATATGACATACATATGTCATATTCGCTATGGTAAGATATAAACAGAAAGTGAGGAAGTAATTATGAACTTTATAACAATTACACAGGATACTATAGAAACAGAACATATCTGTTGTGCAATAGCAGATAAACCAAAGGAGAATTGTGTAGCATCTAAAAAGGCATGGTTAAAACAACGAATAGAAGAAGGTTTGGTATTTACTAAATTAAACGAACGAGCAAAGGTATTTATTGAATATATTCCTGCAGAATATGCATGGGCTCCTATTGATGCGGATAAGTATATGCATATTAATTGTTTTTGGGTTTCTGGTCAATATAAAGGACAAGGATATGCAAATGCTTTATTGGAATCATGTATAAAGGATGCGAAAGAAAAAGGTAAGGATGGACTTACTGTGATTGCTTCAGAGAAGAAAAGGCCATATCTATCTGATGCACAATATTTAAAACATAAAGGCTTTCTACCTATTGATAGTGCAAATCCATTCTTTGTATTATATTACTTACCATTTCATAAAGATGCAAAAGCACCTAAATTTAAAGCGTCTGCTAAGAAAGAAGAGATTGAAGATAAGAACATTGTTCTATACTATACCAATCAATGTCCTCATACCGCAAAATATGTTCCACTTATCGAGGAAGTCGCAAAACGCTATCATGCACCACTTACTGTTCATAAAATTGAAACAAGAGAAGATGCTCAAGAAGCTCCCATTCCATCTACTACCTATGCCTTATTTTATCAAGGAAAATATGTGACGAATGAAATCATGAGTGAAAAGAAATTTGAGAATTATTTAAAAGAAATAGGATATACCTGTTCATAAAAAAAAGAGTTCACTATGCAAAGCGTAGTGAACTCTTACACTTTCTGAATCATCATAAGACAAGGATTCCACTCATCCCATAAAGGTAACACTTCCACATCTTCAAACCCATTTGCCTTATAAAAAGCGTATGTAGAAAGATAGCCTGTATCTTTTACAGTAGGGGATAATGTTTTTACTTGTAGGTAATGCATACCATGTGTTTGTGCATAAACTATTGCCTGTTTGATAAGTTCTTTTCCAATTCCTTGACGATGATGCATGGGCAAAATACCCATAACATACACTTCTAAGGTAGTCTCACTCGTTGGTTTCAAGCTTACAAAACCAATCATATTTGTTGTATCATAAGCACTTATAAGTGTTAAGTTTTCACTCTCTTTCACATACTCGTCCAGTGCTGAGGGAATTCCAAACCATTGTGGTAACTGTTCTAAAATTGTACGAATAGAAAGTTGTTGTACAGATTTACATGTTTCTGTCTTATATATCATAATGATCACCTATTCTATTTATAGCATTCAATATCTTTTAATGCAATTGTATAATATGTATTGACTTATAATACTATACGCCATATAATATTGTTGAAGAAAGGTGATAACATGACATTTCAATTAGGATCGGCATTGCTAGATGCGTGTGTACTAGCAACGCTACACAAAGAAGATACGTATGGATATAAGTTGACGCAAGAAGTAAAAGTTGTAATGAGTGTAAGTGAATCAACGTTATATCCAGTTTTAAGAAGATTGATGCGTGATGGATACTTGGCTACCTATGACCAAGAACATCTAGGACGTAATCGAAGATATTATCGATTGACCGATTTAGGGAAAGAAAAATATGATGAATATGTAGGAGAATGGAAAGATTTCTCGACAAAAATTACCAATATACTAGAGGGAGGTACCATAAATGAATAGGGACGAATACATTTCAGAGCTACGAAGCAAACTTCGTGGACTAAGAGAAGAAGATATTGAAGATGCGATTTTATATTGTGAAGAATATTTTGAAGATGCGGGAGTAGAGAATGAGCAATCAGTGATTGAGGAATTAGGGACTCCTACAAAGTATGCAGCACAAATACGTGCAGATTTTGCGATTAGAAATAATACACAAAGACAGCTTGTTGACACAAGGAGCAAAAATCCACATACTTCTATGAAAAATATCGTAGTGATTTTTCTAGGAATTTGTGCGTTACCACTAGCCTTGCCACTCGCACTTGCAGTTGTACTATTATTCTTTGCATTCATGCTTGTTATGGTTGCGTTGATGTTTGCGGCAGTTGCTACTGTAGCAGCAGTTCTATTCTCAGGAGTTCCACTTATCATTTCTGGATTTACGAACATGGCAAATCCAGGAAATGCAATGGTTGCTCTTGGCGGAGGATTGTTGGCAATCGGATTATCCTTGTTGTTGCTTGTTGGACTTATCAAATTGATCAGTGTTTTAATTCCAGCATTTTCAAGAGCAATCACTGGAATTTATCATAAGGCAAAGGGAGGTAAAAAATATGAAAAAGCATAGGGGCGCGAAAATCACAGTTATTATATCCTTTATACTTATTATATGCGGTTCGTTGTTGTTAGGGGCTGGTGTTGTACAAGGTGGTAGTTTACGTTACTTAAGTGTCAATTCCAATACCGTATCTTGGTGGCCTTTTGGATTTGGAAATATTGGAGTTGGGTTCTTTGATGAAGCGTTTGACGATGATTTCATGGATTCCTCAAACTCTGGTACAAGTGAAAAACAACTAGGCGATGTAAAATCTTTATCCATTGATGCAGATGTTGCAGATATTGAAATTCATCGTGGTACGACTAATAAAATACGTTATAGAGTAAGATCTAACCAAAATATATCAATCGATGAAAATAGTGGAAATGTATCTGTTGTATTAAAGCATAAACGAGGCATAAATCACAATAATGGTAGTATCTATGTTGAATTAAAAGATGAAATATATGATAAAATTAAAGTTGATTGTGCAGTTGGTGAAATTAGCATAAATGGTACTAAGACAAAAGAATTAATCGTAAAAGCAGATTTAGGAAATATAGAGTTAGAAGACATTTATAGTGAAGAAACAAAGGTTGATGAAAAATGTGGAGAAATCAACATCGATGGTGTATTGTTGGGTAGAAGTGAAATATCTAATAAATTAGGAAGTACGGATGTAAATATCAAAGGAAATCCTAGCGAATATCGTTATGAAGTCAAGAACTCTTTAGGAAGTACACAAATAATGGATAGTGATCATGATGGAAAAGCTGATGTAGCTGGAGGAAATTCAAGTGCCAAAAACTTTATCAGTATTAAGAACTCGTTGGGTGATATTGAACTGGAGTTTAACTAAACTATGAATGCTTTTGAAAGTGCGTGTGCATATTGTAAAAAACAATGGGAAGAAATAGAAGGTATTTCTATTTCTTCCTTTCCTAAAATAAGTCAAAAACAGCAGATTCAAAATGAAACCTATTTACAAGAGTTACTAAAAGAAATAGAAGGATTTTATGAAGGCCAAGATTTTGAAATGTTGGATGCTCATATGAAACAATGGTTTCAACGTGATGAAGTTTGGAATTTATCTTGGTTAAGTGAAGAAGAAAGAGAAACATTTTACCAAATTAGTAAAAGCTTTATGAGAGATGCGAGAAGTTTTGATGATAACATTTGTATCGAAGACATAGGACAAGCATTACGAAATGTCTGGATTATTTTAATTCTTGAAAAAGTATGCAATCGTCCATTGTCTTATCATAAAGCAATTTTTGCCTATAGTATGTTATATCCTTATACCGATAATTTTTTAGATGATAAAGATATTGAAACCAAAGATAAAAAAGAATTTAATAACTGGTTAAGTAATCGATTGATGGGGATAGATACAACGTATCAAAAAGAGAATCAAAAGAAAGTGAACGAACTTGTTTCTATGATTGAAAGTACTTACCCTAGGGATAGCTACGAGGATGTATACCGTTCCTTGTTGCATATACAAGATGGACAAAAGAAATCGTTGCTACAGAGTGATATTGAGGATTATCAAACACTATTAGAGATATCAATTGAAAAAGGGGGAGCCTCTGTATTAGCAGATGGGTATTTAATGGATGGAACGTTGAGTGATGAGGAGTACAAGTTCTGTATTTCTTTTGGCTTTATGTTACAAATAGCAGATGATATCCAGGATATTCATGAAGATTATGAAAATGGATTTCATACCTTGGCAAGTATACAACGACAAAAAAGAGATTGCGTTTCTCTTTGCAATGCCTACTTCCAATATGTACATTCTGTGATTCATGATATTTGTCCAAATAAGGATGGGAAATTAAGAGATTTTATTGAAGAGAACTGCCGTTTGTTAATTTTTTTCTCCCTTTTAAAGAATACGCAGTATTATACTCGTAGTTTCTTATATCAGGTACAAAAAAGGATTCCTCTTAGAACATCCTTCTTGCAGTCTATGAATAGTAATCAAGAAAAATGGGCATTTTCACATGAAGAGTTCATTCAAAAATTCGATATGTATTTACGAATTGATGGTATGAATATGTAACAAATTTATCATTGTGAAATGATTTCAATGTTCCTTGTAATACCATATTTAAATATATTCGATAAGCCATATTGCAAAGCTTTACTGTAGTATGGCTTTCTGCTATTTATAGGCTTGTTAATTATCATGATACTGGGATAATTTAGATAAACATTCGTACTATTTTTGGGCTATCAAAGGATAGGAAACTATAATTGTATATGATTTTTTTCCTTAAAGAATAAAATGCGATGAGTTTGAGATACATATGTGATATCGGTCGATTTATGAATTTCATATAAAAAAAGTAGGCTTGACAAAGTATAATAGCTCGTATTATTCTGTTATAGAAAGTCGAGTGATAATATGAAAAAAATCAATTGTATATGGATGGTGTTATTGTGTCTTTTTCTAAGTGCATGTTCATCGACTCCATATGAAAGAGATACAAGCAAAGGTAGTGTGAGTACCATCACTTTGGAAGAAATGGCTTCTAAGATGGAAAATGGTGATACATTTATAGTTACCCTCTCACAAGAACTATGTGGGGCCTGTGCTCAATATCATAAGATGTTGAATACATATCTTGAGAATCATAATGTAACAATGTATGAAGTAAATTTAACGGCGGAACCATTAAGTGAAAGTCAAAATTTAGAGATCATACATAGATATTTTCCAACATTCCGTACAACACCAGGAATTTATTACGCAAGCGAAGGCAAAGTTGTAAATTCTTTATCGGATGAAAAGAAAGAAGTAAATGAAGCATTATTTGATGAATGGGTTCAAGAATATGAATTGGATAGTAAAAAATGAAGGAGAAGAAAATGAAAAACAATAGTGTAGATGAAAACGGAAATGTTATCGTAGAAAAAGAAGTGTTGAAAAAGGATAATACGCATGTAATATTTTATGTGTTAGCGGTATTGTTAGTACTATACATGGGGTATGCTGCATATACTGCATACCAAACTTTTGTGAGTTATTGTGCAAGCTATAATTTGAATACATCGGATCAAATGGGAATGTTATTCCAAAGTGTATTAGCAAATATTATACCTTGTTTGGCGTATGCCGCTACAATGTATGGAATTGGGTATCTCATAAAAAAAGGGAATGCATAAACGTATAGAACATGAAATATGGTGCGAACTTAAATTCCACCTTTTTTTGTACCATAATTGTTCAAATGGATTTAAAAAGAGAGGGTCTTATTTGTGATTGTCACAAATAAGATGATTATTCGATGCTATAATTAAGCTTTATAGGGAGCATGTGAAATATACATTTTTCACATTAAAACACATAAGAATGCGTTTACATATGATTTTTATCATGTTATACTATGGTTACTATCAAATATCAAAATGGTTTATCCGAAATTGTTCCAGATCATTGCTGGTGTTTTTATTTATACTTATATGTGATAAATGGAAATGAAACGTGTTTTGCAGAAGAATAGAAAGTGATGGTGTTTTTGCATACGGCATTCATTTATACAAGTAAAATAAAATGTAAAGGAAATTAGGAAACTATGAGAAAAACAATTAAATTATGTTTGGCATTATCTCTCATTATACCAACTACAATCGTAACATTTAATAATGAGACAACTGTAATTGCAGCAAAAGTAAGTGGCAATTATGCATATGAAATTGTAGATGATAACAATGTTAAAATCACAAATTATAATGGAGCAGATAAGAATGTAGTAATACCATCAGAAATCGATGGTAAAAAGGTTACAAAAATAGGATATGGAGCATTTGCAGAATGTAAAAGTATTGAGACACTCGTGATTGCGGATACTATAAGAACTATAGATGCATATGCTTTTTCGCAGTGTAATAGTATTCAATCGATTGTAATACCTGACAATGTTGTCTCTATAGGGAAATATGCATTTGCTGGAAATAGTCGATTAAAAAGTATAAGACTACCTAAAAATATACGTAGTTTAAGTTATGGTACCTTCTTCGATTGCATGTCTTTGACAGAAGTTGTTTTGCCAGAGGGAATGGAAACGATAGGAAGTGTTGCTTTTGGAAATTGTAAATCACTAACGACCATACAATTACCTAGTACACTTGTTAGCTTGGATAGCAATGCATTTTCGGATTGTGTTATGCTTGCCTCTATTGAATTACCAGAAGGTCTTACAACGATTGGGTCTGGTGCTTTTTCTGGATGTTTATCGCTATCCTCTGTTCAACTGCCAAGTACACTATTGAGTATCTCACAAAGTGCATTCAAAGATTGTATCGTGCTACAAACGATAGATTTACCAGAAAACTTGATTGCAATTGGCTATGGTGCATTTACTGGATGTACATCTTTAGTGGACATCAAAATACCACCTAAGGTCACTGAAATTAGTGATGCTACGTTTAGTGGTTGTAGTTCATTAACATCTATATATATTGCAGATACAATTAATAGTATCGGTGGTTATGCATTCAGTGGATGTATTAGTTTAGAGGAAGTTTATATTTCAGATAGTGTTGAATCGATTGGAATGCAAGCATTTTCATATTGTCGTAATTTAAAGACTATTCGATTACCAAAGCGTTTAAAAATTATAAATGAAAGCTTATTCCGATATTGTGATAGCTTGGAATCTATCATACTACCGAATGGGGTAACGGAAATTGGAGCAACTGCCTTTGCGGACTGCCCAAATTTAGCAAGTGTATCTTTCCCTACTTCAATCAAGGATAAAGCAATCGGTAGTAGAATCTTATCAAATTCAAACAATGCGACTATGATGGTTAGCGATAATAGCGTCGCACACAAATATGCAAGACAAAATAATATCAAATTTAAACTTATTGAGTCTGGTATTAATTTTGATCAATCAACGTTGAACTTGAAATTGGGAGAACAAAGCAAATTAACAGTTATATTATCTCCTTATACAATTCTTGATAATTCACTTCTTACATGGACATCAAGTAATCCAGAGGTAGCGAGTGTTGATTCTATGGGAAATGTAGTTGCGAATAATGTTGGAACTGCGATTATTACTGCTAAGAACTCTAACGGTAATGCAATTAATGCTGAAGTAAATGTAGATGATACATTGATACCAATCAGTGGAGTTACATTGAGTGAAGAGCGAGTATCAATGCAAATCAATACTTCTCTTGGACTACGTGCTACAATCAATCCGGGCAATACAACGATGAGTAAAGTTATACGCTGGGAATCTGATAATGTTGAAGTTGCGACCATAAATTCTACAGGATCAATATTTGCAAGACGTCCAGGAACTGCAACTATTCGTGCAGTTACAATAAATGGAATCACTGCAGAATGTACTGTGGAAGTAAAAAGTGATATTAAGTCTGTATCTTTAAATCAAACAGCGATGGTTCTTGATATTGATACAAAACAAAGTTTACGAGCAACTATCAATCCAAATGATACAACGCAAGATACTTCTTTAACTTGGGTCTCAAGTAATGAACGAGTGGCCATTGTGAATCAACATGGAGAAGTAACTACGCTTGCTCCAGGTACGGCTACTATTACGGTGAAAACAATCAACAATAAAAAAGCAGAATGTAAAGTAACTGTTACAAAACCTGTTGTGGATATACCAATCACTTCTATCGTTTTGGATAAAAAAGAAGCAGAATTAGAGATTGGTGATAATCTTATGTTACAAGCAACAATCAATCCAAATAATACAACAGATGATACAACCATTCAGTGGACTAGCAGTAATGAGAACGTCGCGCAGGTAAATGATGGTGAAGTTCTTGCAAAAGGCGAAGGAACTACGCGTATCACTGCAAAAACGAGCAATGGATTAAGTGCTATTTGTGATATAGTCGTGAAACGTAAAGTGATTGAAATCGAGCGTTTAGAATTAAACAAACAACAGTTAACGTTAGAGGAAGGCCTTGAAGAAACGCTAATAGCAACTATTCTTCCTGCATCTGCTACGGAAGATAAAACATTGACTTGGACATCAAGCAATCCTTCTATAGCTACAGTTCGAGAAGGAAAGGTTACAGCAATCAAAGAAGGAACTGCGACCATCCGTGTATCTACAAATAATGGGAAAGAAGCGCTTTGTGAAGTGAAAGTTAATAAGAAACCAGTACCAATTGAATCTGTAACTTTAGATGTAACCTCAGCTTCATTAAAAGTTGGAAAAACTTTGAAATTAACTGCACAAATCAATCCAAGTAATACAACGCAGGATAAAACTCTACGTTGGACAAGTAGTGATGAAAAAATTGCAAGTGTAGATGAAAATGGAAATGTATTAGCACATCGTGAAGGTACTGTACAAATACGTGTTACAACGAGCAATGATATGCAAGCAACTTGTACGATTACTATATACGATGTAAATAAAACAAAACTAAAAGAATTGATCGATCAAGTACGTGATATTGATGAAACTCAGTATACACTTGATTCCTATCATGTATTTGATGAATTGCGTGATGTTTCTAACATAGTGTATGAGAATGAAGACGCAACACAAAAAGAAATAGATGATGTTTACGAACGTTTACAAGCGAGTTATCTTGCTTTAGTTGCAAGAGCGAGTGAAACACAAATTCAAGAATTTATTCATTTGTTAGATCTTTGTAGTCAATTAGAAACTTCTTTTACTACGGAAGAATTTCAAACGATGAAAAATTACATCGAAGAAGCAACTGCATTGTTGAAGATAGACTATGCCAATATATCGAGTACAGAACTATTGAATATATATAAATTACTACAAGATGAAAAAGGTAATTTAGATATAGTCGCTGCACGTAATGAATTATTACAAGTAATTGTTTTGGCAAAGGATCTAGTAAATGGCGATGTAGAGGGAATGCTTCCTCAGAGCATTGAAAACTTAAAGAATGCTATTCTTAAAAGTGAAGAGCTATTGAATGCTGGAACAACATCCATCGATATGTTAAAGGAAGCTACACAGTCTTTAAAAGATGCGATTCAAGAATGTAAAGTTACTGTAGAAAAGACATTTTTAAAAGACTTTATGGATATATGTACAACCTATCAAGAAGACGCATATACAGTAGATAGCTGGACGATCTTTGCTAATGCACAGAGCGATGCACTCGATGTATATAATGATATCTTTGCAACACAACAAGAGGTAAATGATACGTATCAAGCACTTCTTGATGCATTTGTGAACTTGAAAATAAAAGTAGATAAATCATCACTTATCTCCAATGTTGAAATGGCTCTGGATATTCTATCTCATAAATCAGAATATATAGCATCCACTATAAAAGGATTAGAGCAACAAGTACAAGATGCGCAAGAGTTAATTGAAAATTCGAATGCGACAAAAGAGCAAGTGAAAGAAATGAATACAAATGTACTCAAAGCAATCATGAAGGCTCGTAAAAAAGTTATCTAGAAAGATATAAATCGAAAAAGAATTTCATTGAAATGTTTCTAATGAAATTCTTTTTTCTATGAAAAAAGTAAAAAATGCAATGGTTTTGTGCAAACTTTAGTGAGTTTCCACAATTTATGAAAACGCTTTTTTCAAAACTACTATAAATAAAGGGGATATAGAATATGCCGTCACATAAATATCACAAAAAGCACACGCTATCTGTGACAAATTGACATAGAAATGGGCATTTTTATCACATAAAATGTTAAAAAGTGCAAAAAGAATGGTAAAAATTACATAGCCAGATAAAAAAAATCAAGCTATAATAATTTTGTATTCTGTGAAACCGTTTACATATATTTGATAGTGGGAGGTTTCTATATTCGATTGTATAGGAGGTGTATAGGCTGTAGAAATGTTTATATAGAACACACAACTGAATAGCTTTATCAGCAGTAAAAAAGCGAATGAAAGAGGAATGAGGGTAAACGAAGATGAAACATAAGACAATTAAGAAAATTGGTACAGCTTCCTTAGCTGCAACAATGACACTGTCCGCAATAGGTTCTACAACGGTTAATCTATCTGCAAAAGAAAATATTTCAACTCAAGAAGCCGACAGTAAAGGCTACAACGTTTTAGGTTCTGTTGCTTCTATGACAAAAGATGGCAATCAAGTTACATTCAATATCTCTACTGGAGAGAGATTACGTTTTACATTCTTAGAGGAAAATGTATTTAGAATGTATATGGCACCAGATGGATCTGATTTTCAAGACTATCCAACACCATCATCAAAGGATCATACAGCAACTATAACAGCAAAAACAGATTCTGATTATGAAGCTGAATATGATGTTCAACCAAAAGTTGTGGATGAGGGAACACATTATACAATTACAACAAAGAAAGTTACCATCAGAGTTCAAAAAGAAAATTCTTTACTAAAAGTTATGAAAGCGGATGGAACTGTTGTTTGGGAAGAAACAGAACCCCTTAAATATAAAAACGGAAGCACAGTACAAACTTTAAAAACAGACAAAGATGAATATTTCTATGGTGGAGGAACACAAAATGGACGTTTCTCACATAAAGGCAATATTGTTGAAGTAGAGAAAAAAGGAACGTGGACAGACCAAGGTGTTGCAAGTCCTAATCCATTCTATTGGTCAACAGATGGATATGGTGTTGTAAGAAATACTTGGAAACCAGGAACTTATGATTTCGCAAAGACATCAGCTGATACTATCACAACGGATCATAATGAAAAACGTTTTGATGCATATTATTTTATTGATGATGGAGCTGAGGATATCTTTGGAGATTACTATGAGTTAACAGGAAATCCTGCAGAGTTACCTGAATATGCATCCTATCTTGGTCATTTGAACTGTTATAATCGTGACTATTGGGTAGAGGCAAAAGAAACAGATTCAGGGGCAGTTAAATTAGGCGATAAATGGTACAAAGAATCCACAACAGATAATGGTGGAGAAAAAGAAACCTTGTTGGGTGAGTCAAATGCGACTGCACAACAAGTAATCGAAGATCATAAATCAAACGATATGCCATTAGGTTGGTTCCTTCCAAATGATGGTTATGGTTGTGGTTATGGACAATCATCATCACAATCAGGAGATCTTGACAACTTAAAAGATTTCTCAGATTATGCAATTGAAAATGGTGTACAAACAGGATTATGGACACAATCAAACTTGTGGCCAGCGGATCCTAATAACCCACAAAAAGGTGAAAGGGATATTTATAAAGAAGTTGAATCAGGTGTTCACTCTGTAAAGACAGACGTTGCATGGGTTGGACCTGGTTACTCAATGGCATTGAATGGTATTTCTGTAGCATATGATGCAATTGCTTCGAAATCAGGAATGAAACCAAATATTGTTACATTAAATGGTTGGGCAGGTACACAGCGTTATGGTGGAATCTGGACAGGAGACCAAACTGGTGGACAATGGGAGTATATTCGTTTCCATATTCCTACATATATTGGAACATCTTTATCAGGACAACCAAATGTTGGTAGTGATATGGATGGTATCTTTGGTGGGAAAAATAAAAAAGTATGGACACGTGATTTCCAGTGGAAAGCATTCACAACGTATATGCTAGACATGGATGGTTGGGGATCTAATCAAAAATCACCTTGGGCATTAGGAGAAGATGGAACATCAATCAACCGTACATACCTTAAATTAAAAGCACAATTAGCTCCATATACCAATACAATTTCACATACTGCGACAGCAGAAGGTGGACTTCCAATGATTCGTGCTATGTTCTTGGAAGAAGAAAATCCATATACTTTAGGTAAAGCAACAGAATACCAATACATGTATGGAGATAATTTCTTAGTTGCTCCAGTTTATCAAGAAACTGCAGCAGATGCAGAAGGAAATGATATTCGTAATAATATCTATCTACCTTCTACAAGTGATGTATGGACAGATTATTTCACTGGAAAACAATATCGTGGAGGACAAATTTTAAATAACTTTGACGCTCCAATTTGGAAACTTCCATTGTTCGTAAAAAATGGTGCGATTATTCCAATGTATCCAGAAAATAACAACCCAGAAGAAAAAACAGAAACAAATACAGATGGACTTGATCGTTCACAACGTATTGTTGAATTCTATCCAAGTGGAAAAACAGAATTTGTTGCACACGAAGATGATGGAAAAACATTGGGTGGTGCTACTGTATCAACAAATATTAGCTCTAATGTAAAAGAAGGAACTGCTACATTAACAATTGACAAAGCAATCGGTAGCTATACAGGAATGGTAAAAGAACGTTCCAATGAATTCATTGTAAATGTATCTAAAGCTCCTACATCTGTAAAAGGTAATGTAGCAGGAGAAAACGTTACATTTAAAGAAGTTAAAACACAAGAAGAGTATGACAAAGCAACAGAAAATGTGTACTTCTACAATGAAAAACCTTCTATCATTATGAAAGAATACGCATCAAAAGGTTCTAAATATGAAAACACAGAAGAAACAACTGCTCCAAAACTATATGTAAAATCAGCTGAAAAAGTGGATATTACAGAACATGGATTCAAAGTAGTTGTCGAAGGATTTGAAAATGTACAAGATTTAGGAAAAGATGTACTTAATGAATCTTTAGCAGTACCAACAGGTATCAAGGAAGTCGCTAAAACAGATAGTGAAATCACAGTAGGTTGGGATGCAGTTGAAGGTGCAACTACTTATGATATCGAAGTTGATGGTAACATATATAGAAACATCCTAGAGGCATCTTATACACAAAAAGAATTAACATACTTAACGGATCATACCTACAGAGTTAGAACAGTCACTCCTGAAGGATATTCTAATTGGGGTGAATTAATCACTGTAAAAACTGCAGACAATCCATATCGTAATGTTCCTCAAGGATTGGAAGCAACCTTTGAAGATGGAGAAGTACCAAAGGCATATAGTGGTAAATTCGAAAATATGTTTGATGAAGATAATAAATCTGAATATAGTTCTGCCGCAGCGGATGCTTGGAAGAACAAAGCTATGATTATTGATCTTAAAAAATCATACACATTGGATAAATTAGAATACATTTGTCGTGAAAATATGGCGAATGGAGCTGTAACTAAATTTGGTGTATCTTATAGTAATGATGGCATTAACTGGAAAGAATACGGAGATCTTGTAAACGATGTTAAGCAAAGTGTCATCGTTGATAACAATGAAGATGGACGTCAATTCATGCATGAATTCTCTACGAAATTCAACGCTCGTTATTTAAAACTAACGGTGAAGAATTCAGCAGCAGGTATGTTACAAGCATATGCAATTCGACCTTATATTGTAGAAGGGTCTAGAGGAAAACTTGTAGGCGATGTGAGTAATTCAGGTGCTATCGATGAAGGCGATTTAACATTCTACCAAAACTACATGGGATTAACTCCAGCGGATAGTGATTGGGATAACTATATCGTACCAGCAGGTGCAGATATTGATGAAAATGAAACAATCGATGCATATGATGTATCTTATGTAGCTCGTCAACTTGGTGATCCTGTCACAGAAGCGAAAAAAGGTGTCGATGGAAAAATTAAATTAATTCCTTCAAAAACAGATATCAAAGCAGGTGATGTATTCACTGTTGATGTATATGGTATTGGATTGAAGAATGTTAACTCATTCAGTGTTGAACTACCAGTCGATAAAGATCTATTTACTACATCTGCAGCGAGTGCATCTGTAGCATCTATCTTTATGAAGAATCTTTCACAAGAGAGAATTCATACTGACATGAGCATTGATAACTATATTAGTTTCACAAACTTAGGTAAACAAGAGTTAATCAATGGAACAGGAAGCTTAGCAAAAGTAAGCATTACTGCGAAAACAGACTTCACATGGGATACAACAGAAACACATGCAGTATTAGTTGGTCAAGATTTAACAACAGTAAATGCTACGATTGATAACACAATTGAACCAATTGCTCCTGAAACTGTAAATATCCTTAAGGCATCAGATTTAAAATCTATCGCTTTTGATAATGATGTGAAAAAAGATATTAAAGGAACTGATTTATGGCAACAAAGTGATTGGAAAGAAATCTTATTCGATGGAAAAACTTCTGGAACATTAGCAGAATTTAAATGGTTCCAATCAGCAGCAACATTCCCTGAAGAAGTAAAATTACCAACGGATATGACCTTTACATTTAATAAAGTTGAACCACTTACAAAAGTAAGAGTTTATAACCGTGCAGATGGTAATGGTAGTGTTACAAAAATCAAAGCAGTAGGTTATAAAGGGGACACGAAATATGATTTAGGAACATTCAATGCGAAACAAGCAATCTTTGAATTTAAAGTTCCAGCGGAAGCAAAAGATGGTATTGATCGTGTAGTAATTACACCTCAAGAATCCCTTGGTTCTGCAACAGGAGTTACTTCAGGTTCAGAGAAAAATCGTATGTTATCTTTATACGAAATTGAATTTGAAACAGATTCAAAAGTAGATGCAACAAAAATCACATTGGATAAAGATAATGCGAAAAAGGTTAGCATTAACAATTTGGCACAAGTAAGTGCAACAGTAGCTCCTAATAATGTAAGTAATCCATTCTACAATATTACAAGTAGCGATGAAAATATTGCAAAAGTAATTAAGGTGCCAACAGAAACTGCATATTATTATGCAATTCAAGGGGTCTCAGCAGGAACTGTAACATTGACTGCAACATCTCAAGATGGTAACTTTACAGATACTATGGAATTCACAGTTATTGCAGGTGCAGATACAACTAAACTAGATGCCGAACTTGCGACGTTTGATGCATTGTATGAAATCCTTTATACAAAAGAATCTTATAATGCAGTGAAGACAATTGCCAATGAAGCAAGAGTATTGATTGAAAAACCTGGTGTAAAACAAGATGAAATTGATCAGGTTACAGCAAAACTTGTAAAAGCAATAAAAACTCTTAAATTAAAAGGTTCTAATACTGAGCAACCTTCTAGTGCAGATTTGATTAATCAATCTGGAATGATGAAAGTGGATGAATCTAGTATGTCTGCATCAGAAAAACAAGGTGCTGAATATACAATTGATGGTAAGTCAGATACGATTTGGCATTCTAACTATAATAATGGATATAAATTACCACAATATGTAACAATTGACTTGGGTGCAGAATATAGCTTAGAACAAATTAATATGTTAGCGCGTCAAGAAAGTTCCAATGGACACATTACACATTATCGTATTGAAATTAGTAATGATGAAGGTACAGATAAGAAGTTTACACCTGTAGTTGAAGGATACTTTGAAAACGATGGAAATTCTCTAGATGAACCAGGTGTAGAAAAAGAAGTTAAATTCGATAAAGTAAATGCACGTTATGTACGCTTTATTGCCTTAGAATCATTAGGTGGAACGAAAAATGCATATGCATCTATAGCTGAATTGAATTTCTTTGGAAAGCAAGTCGTTCGTATTGATGAAGCATTAACAAAAGCTAAGAAAGTAATTGATAATGATTTTTACAAATATACAATCAGTGGTATGAACGCATTTGTAGAAGTTTATAATGCTGCATTAGCAACTTCTGAAAAAGAAGGTGTTACAATCGAAGAACTTGTAGCAGCTGTTGCAAATTTGAAGAAAGCTACATCAGATTTAGCAAATCAAAAACTAGCAACAGAAGGTATGGTTGCTGGATTAGCAAGTGACGTGGAAAAATTCAAGTTATTAGAAGAGAAGTATTCTCCTGAAGAATTCAAAGTGATGGCAGATGCGATAGCAAATGCAGAAGCAATCCTTGCAAAAGGTGCAAAAGATATCTCTGGTACAGAAGCAGGTCAAGCTAGAACAGCTATGGCTAAGGCTAAACTACAATTAGATGAATTAGGCCCAATTGATAGCTTATTACAAGGTCTTGAAATTACAATTTCTTTGGGTAATGAAGTATTAGCAGATGAAAGTATCAACGATGTACGTCCTGGAAAAGTGAAAGAATTGCAAGATGCTATAGCTGAAGGACAGAAATTAGTTGATGCGAACTCAACTGATCGTGATGCTATCAAGGCAGCAACACAGGCAATTGTTAAAGCAACAAATGAATTGTGGCTAATCGTAGATAAAACTCCATTAGCTAGCCTTATTGAAGAAGCAGAAGCACTTGATGGTATTTATACAGAAAGTTCTAAAGCTGCATTAGTAGAAGCAATCAATAGTGCGAAGGTAGTCGTTACAAACGACGATGCTACAACGATGGAAGTAGATGCTGCATTCAATACATTATCAAATGCAATCAGTAATCTAATCCGCGTTGCTAATAAAGAAAACTTAGTAACTCAGATTCAAATTGCTCAAAATATTGTGACAAATATTGGAAACTACATCCCTGGAACTGTTAGTGGATTAGAAGATTTACTTGCACAAGCACAAGCAATTGTTGCAAATGAAACAGCAACACAAGCAGAAGTCGATGATATGACAACTGCATTAACAAAAGCAAACATGAGAGCTAGAGCAAAAGCAGATAAATCATCTTTAGTTGAAGCTATTAACAAAGCTAAAGCAATCAACTTCAATGATTATACAATTGCTACTGCTACAGCACTTAGAAACACATTATCAAATGCAGAAATCGTTATGAATAATGATTCTGTATCACAAGACGCTGTTGACACCGCTGTGGAAGGTATTGAAGCGGCTATCAAAGCACTTGTGAAAGCACCAGTAGGAGATACTGAGAAACCTGAAAAACCAGAAACACCAACAACGCCAGAAGAACCAAAACAACCTGAAGATAATAAAGGAAATGATACGGCAGCTGGTGGAAATACAAACAATGGTCCAACAAGAACTCCAGTAAGAACTCCAGCAAATAGAAATGATGCAAATGCAAATAACAATGCAGATGCTAAAAATGATACAGAAGATAAAAAAGACACTGCCGATAAAAAAGATACAAAAGCAGAAAAAGATTCAAATGCTAATACTACAGTTAAGAAAAATGCTACACCAAAAGCTAAGGGAACTACAAATGATCAATCCTTCCTTATGGCTGGTTTAGCAGCACTTCTAGTAGTGATCGCAGGTGTATTTGCATTCTTCCGTAAGAAAAAAGCAAAATAAGCATATTTCTAAAAAGTTGTTCTATAAATTTACAATAGAACAATCATAATCGATAGCATATATGTTCCTCATCAGCATATATGCTATCTTTTTATATTGTGAATTTAGGTTCTATAACATTTGGTTGATTTCTTTTGGAACAAAAAAACTTTAGCAAGGACTTTAGATATATTAGCTAAAAGAAGACATATATTAAAATTATAATAGAAAGAAAATTGGTCGGCAGAAGAAGAATTTACAATTGTTGAGGAAGTTAATGAAACAGTTATAAAAGCAAACTCTTCGCAAATAAAAGATATCACATAGTTAGTGAATTAAAAAGAGCATAAAAGATAAGGTTAGTAGACATTATTAAGTAATGGAGTATAAAAAAACTCTCAAGCCTTTTATTTAAGGGGTTGAGAGTTATCTTTGAACTGGTGCGGGCGACAGGACTTGAACCTGCACGCGCAAGGCACTAGATCCTAAGTCTAGCGTGTCTGCCAATTTCACCACGCCCGCATGTGCCTGTTTATTATAGCATATTTTTCAAATGTTGCAATTACTTTTTTGAAAATTTTTAAATTTTTTAGTGAAAGCATTTCTATCATCAAGATATGATATACTAATATATATTATATGAGGTGAATTTATGAAAAATTGGATTAACAAAGCTGTCTTTTATCACATCTATCCTTTAGGATTATGTGGTGCCCCACGTTTCCATGAAGAAACGATTACCCATTCTATTACCAGAGTATTGGATTGGATACCACATCTAAAACAGATGCAAATAAATGCGGTATATTTAGGACCTGTATTTGAAAGTTATGAACACGGATATGATACAAGTGACTATCGTATGCTTGATCGTCGTTTAGGGGATAATGAGGATTTTAAGAGGGTGTGTGATGCTCTTCATGAAGAAGGTATTCATATTGTGTTGGATGGAGTGTTTAATCATGTGGGAAGAGAATTTTTTGCGTTCAAGGATATTTTAAAAAATAGAGAAAATTCTAAGTATTTGAATTGGTTTGTGAATGTTCGATTTGATCAAAACAATCCATACAATGATGGGTTCAATTATGATACATGGCAAGGGTACCATAACCTTATAAAGTTGAATTTAAAAAATGAGGAGGTTGTACAATATTTATTAGAATCTGTTGGCATGTGGATGGATGATTTTCATGTGAATGGATTGCGATTGGATGCGGCAGATTGTATTGATTTAGAGTTCTTCCATCGTTTGAAGGAGTATTGTAAGAGAAAAGATGAATCTTTTTGGTTGATGGGAGAAATCATTCATGGGGATTATACTGTATGGGCTAATAATGATACTTTAGATTCAGTAACGAATTATGAATGTTATAAGGGGCTATATTCATCTCATAATGATAAGAATTATTTTGAAATTGGACATTCTCTTAATCGACAGTTTGCGAAAGGGGGAATCTATGAACACTTACATTTATACAACTTTGTAGATAATCATGATGTTAACCGACTGGCGAGCACATTGAAAGATAAAATAGATTTAGTGAACGTGTATACCTTACTCTATACAATGCCAGGCATTCCTTCTGTGTACTATGGTAGTGAATGGGCGATGGAAGGTAAGAAACATGATGGAAGTGATGCGGATATTCGTCCTTCGATAGAAATCGAAAAGATGAAGGACATACCGCTAAGTAAACATATTGCAAAACTTGGAAGTATACGACAACAATATCCAGTGTTATTTGATGGGACGTATGAATCTATTTCATTAAAGAATGAACAGTTCGTATTTAAGCGTTATAATGAAGAAATGAGTCTTACTATTGTGTTGAACGTTGCGGATACTGATTGTGAAGTGGATATCGCATCTCAAGGAATGGATTTATTTGATGTGTTAGAAGATACATCTTATCCTTGTATAAAGGATACTGTGCGTATATGTGTGAAAGCAAAGAGTTCATGTATTTTGATAGAAAAAAAGAGTGTATCACCTTTAAAAACACCCATTCAGAAAGAAGAAAAGAAACCTATCATAGCAGAGGAACCTTTACAGAAACCACTTGTGGTAGAAATAAATGAAGATATTCCTTTAGGACGCTATGAACATTTTAAAGGAAAACATTATGCTGTATTATATGTTGGATACCATAGTGAAACTTTAGAGAAATATGTTGTTTATCGCCAACTGTATGGAGAAGGTAGTGTGTGGGTACGTCCACTAAGCATGTTTAAAGAAAACGTGGAAGTTGATGGAAAAATGGTGCCTAGGTTTAAATATATAAAGGAGTGAATGGAGATTATCCCTTTACTCTTTTCTTGATATATAAAAGCCCATGGCATAGTAAAACTTTTAATGAAACGGCAAGAGAATGTTAATTTTTCGTAAAATGGGAAAGAAAGCCATATTTCTTATTTCTATTCCTTCCTATTCATATTATAATTAAATTGATGAAAGGATTAAGGAAATGAAAATACTACTAATGAGTGACACCCATGGAGAACTTGAAAAAACAAAAAGGATAGTTAACCACAGTGAGTGTATAGATGTGTTTATTCATTTGGGAGATGTAGGGTTTCCTTTACAAGAATTATCGAAATTTCATTTGGTGTGTGGAAATCACGATAAAGATTCCTCTTTGCCTATGGAACTAATTATGGATTTAGAGGAACGTAAAGTGTTATGTATCCATGGAAATAGATTTGACGATGAGACCATTCTAGAAGTTTTATCACAAAAGAATATTAAGAGTGAGGATTTAATGGATTTTTGTATGTCCACCTTATATGGTAAAATTGCATCCTATGCAAAAAGAAAAGGGTGCGATACTGTATTTTTCGGACATACACATCATCAGTTTTCAGGAGTTGTAGATGGTGTTACATTAGTGAATCCAGGTTCTGTATGTTTTGGTACACCACAAAGTGGATATGCTATTGTAGAGATACAACATATGGAAATGGTTACTAGACTTTATCATTGTGATGAAGAATCTAGCTTGGATTCATAATAGAAAGAGGAGAATGTATGTTCACAAAATTATTAAAGAAATTAGGATTCACAAAAGAAGAGGCAAGTTGGATCCTTTATGATGTTGGAAATAGTGCACAAGTATTAACCACTTGTACTGTTATATTTCCAATGTTAATCGCTAAGATCACACCAGGGGATAGTAGTGTGTATGTGGGATGGGCAAATGCAGTGTATGCTATTATATTGGCGCTGATATCTCCAGTATTAGGTACTATGGCAGATTATAAAGATAAGAAAATGAAGATGTTTAAATTCTTTCTTTTTCTTGGAATTGCGGGAGGTTTTGGTTTAGCACTACCTTTTATCGACTATAAAATGGCGATCGTAATTTTTATTATCGCAATGCTAGGTTACAATGGTTCTATTATCTTCTATGATGCATTTATTGTAGATGTGTGTGATGATGATCGTGTTGATAAAGTATCTGCTGCAGGATATGCATGGGGATATATTGGAAGTGTGTTACCTTTTATTGTATTTATTATTCCTTTCGCTGCAGTTACTTTGTTTGGGGATGCGAATGGGGATTTAGTACTTGGTGGATTTACATTGTCGTATCGTTTAGCTTGTGGTCTAACAATGGGGATGGCGGTTATTTGGTGGTGGGTGTATTCACGTCCAATGTTGAAAAATGTAAAACAAACGCATTATCATGAACCAGTACCCAATGTAGTCAAAGAATCCTTTTCACATTTATATCATACGTTTAAAGATGTAAAGAAGAATAAAAATATCTTTCTGTTTTGTATATCCTATTTCTTTTATATCGACTGTGTAAATACGGTTATTAAAATGGCAGTAAGCCTAGCAACGGAAATGGGTATCAGTGATGTTATGAGCTTGGTTGTCGTTATCTTTATTAATGTTATTGCTTGCCCTGCATCTATCTTCTTTGGTCGGTTGGTAGGTCGTTTCGGATCTAAGAAAATGATTTATGCAGGTATTATTGGATATGTTGGTGTTGTAGCGAGTGGAGTTATGATTAAGAGCAATCCAAACTTCATTTGGGCAGTGGCAATCTTAGTAGGGTTATTCCAAGGTGGAATTCAATCCGTATCAAGAAGTTACTTTGCGAAGCTAATTCCAGATAAAGCAGATAGTAATGAGTTCTTTGGATTCTTCTCTGTATTCTCTAAATTCTCTGCAATCTTAGGACCAATCGCAGTTTCTGTGATTATCATGATGACAGGAGAAACGCGTTATGGTATTTTAGGACTTATTCCACTTATGATTTTAGGGGCTATCTTCTTAGCATTTGTGAAAGACCCAGAAAGTGAAAAAGAAATGAAGAAGAATTACAAAAAGAACAAAGCATAATACATATTGTATATAGGAATGAAAGAAAAGCAGACGCCACATATGGAGTCTGCTTATTTTGGTTGATAGACACTACCGGTAAATAGAGGTAGACAATCTTTGGTTGTTAGAACATATAAGAAAGGACGATTGAAATTCAATGATACTTTACCCTCCGGATTTCTTGCGGTTTCTATTAAATCAACTTTTGTATAACTTGTGGCTGTTACACCAAATTCGTTCACATCCATTTGTGTGCCTTGTAGGATGGAGGAAATATATATGTTATTTTTGAATTGCGCATTTTGTTCAAAGGCTTGTTGAACACCAAGGTGTTGAAACATGCTTTTTAAATTTAAGTCTGTATTGTATTTGAATTTAGGAAGAGCAAGGTCTATTAACTTACTTTCTTCTGCTTGTTTATTATCGAGTTCTTCTAACCAATCGCTTTGTAATACATCTTCTACTGTAGTTTGTTGTGTTGGTAGGAAGAAATACATTAGATTACCATCCTTTAAGGGAAGTTGTATTCTTTCGTAGTCTTCTGTTTTTAAGTATGGATTAGCTATTAACATATGCATGAAATTTGCTTTTATAGTAGTATTCTCTGCTTGATAGAAATCATCTTGTTTTGTAAGTTCTTGTGTGAAAGGCTGTTCCCATTCATTCAGCACGGAGATCGTATTCATGATAGATAGTTTGGTATCTTTTTGAATAGGTAAGTCGATATTCCATGTTACTTTGCTTTGCTTATTGAGCTAATCCACCATTTGTATATTTGTGTTTTCGTTATTGAAATCAACTGAAAAGGTATCCGCAAGATATTGTTTTTCTAATGTTTGTTTCCATGCGGAATCTAAGCTAAATTGAGCATCTATCCAAAGAGAATTTCCTAAAAGGATATGTTCGTTTTGTTTTAGGGATTGAATTAAATCTTTACTTTGTTTTGCTAAAGATTTATTTGTACCATCGAAGGTTAATCCTTCTTGGATTTCTTTTAGTGTTGTATTTTGTGCGCCTTGTGCACTCATACTTAAGGCAAGATATGCACTCATAGGAGAATAACAAATGTTTTCTTGTTTGTTTAGTAGGAAGGCTGCACTCTTACTAGAAAATTGCTTTGTGGACTTCATCATATCCTTTGATAATGGTATTTCTTTCTTTGGCTCACTTGTTGCATTATTAACAGAGCATCCAAGCAATACACAGGAAACTAGTAAAATTGAACCTATACGTTTAGATTTCATAAAATCCCTCCATTCTACTATTTATACCCTATGGGAAAGGAAAATGTTTCAAAAAAAGACGCTTTCGCATCTTTTCTTATTTTTGATTTTGTCGGATAAGATTTAATGTTCCACCTGCTTTAATAGTTTCAATATCTAAAGCTGTTAAATTATGAGCAATCTGATAAGAGATACCTTTTGTAAGGTTCATCATTGTGACAGGTGTGTTTTCTTTTAAGTTCATTAAATCGCTTAATTTTAATTCGTCCATTTCATCGATTGTATCGTAATCACTTTCATTGATAAAGGTAAAAGGAAGGATACCGAAATTGATTAAGTTTGCACGATGGATTCTAGCAAAACTTTTCGCAACCACAGCTTTAATTCCTAAATACATAGGAGCTAATGCGGCATGTTCACGAGAACTTCCTTGACCATAGTTGTTTCCAGCAATGATAAATCCACCACCATATTTTAAACAATCATCATGGAAGCTTTCTTTTACGTTCATAAAGATAAATTCACTTATTTTTTCTATGTTAGAACGATAAGGAAGAACTTTTGCGCCTGCAGGTGCAATATGATCTGTTGTGATATTGTCATCAACTTTAATCATAACTTGTTTTACAATTGTATCATCTAGTGGTGTATTGATTGGTAATGGTTTGATATTTGGACCACGAATAACTTCTGTTTCTTCTGCTGTTTCTTTGTCAGGAATGATTACCATACGATCATCGATGGTAAAGCTAGCAGGTTCTTCTGGTAATGTATAATCCACAGTTCTAGGGTCTACAATGTATCCAGCCAATGCACTTGCGGCAGCAGTTTCAGGAGAAACTAAGCATACTTTAGCACTTAAGGTACCACTTCTTCCATAGAAGTTACGGTTGAAGGTACGAAGAGATAATGCATTCGTAATAGGGGATTGTCCCATACCAATACAAGGACCACAAGTACTTTCTAAAATACGAGCTCCAGCAGAAATCATATCCGCTAGTCCTCCATTTTGAGAAATCATGTGAAGAACTTGACGAGAACCAGGAGATACAACTAAGGAAACACTTGGATCTACTGTTTTATCATGTAACATATTGGCAACACTCATCATGTCCATATAAGAAGAGTTTGTACAACTTCCTATCGCAACTTGATCCACTTTTAAACCTAATACTTCAGATAAAGGTAATACATTATCTGGAGAGTGAGGCATTGCAATCATTGGCTCTAAAGTATTTAAATCAAGTTCAATTACTTGATCATAAACAGCATCTTCATCTGCCTTGATTTCTGTGTAATCATTTTCACGTTGTTGTTTCTTTAAGAATTCATAAGTGACTTCATCACTTGGGAAAACGGAAGTAGTTGCGCCTAATTCAGCACCCATATTGGTAATGGTTGCACGTTGAGGAATGCTTAGGGTAGAAACACCATCTCCACTATATTCAATTACATTTCCAACGCCGCCTTTAACGCTTAAAATTTGTAATACTTTAAGTATGATATCTTTTGAACTAACACCTTTTGTTAAACTTCCACTCAGTTTCACATTGATGATTTTCGGCATATTCAAATGAAATGGCATACCCGCCATTGCACAAGCAACATCTAATCCACCAGCACCAATCGCAATGGATCCGATACCTCCAGCAGTTGGTGTATGAGAATCACTTCCTAATAAGGTTGCTCCTGGTTTTGCAAAGCGTTCTAAATGAACTTGGTGACAAATCCCGTTTCCAGGACGAGAGAAACGAACTCCATGTTTCATAGCTACGGTTTGTAAATACTTGTGATCATCTGCGTTTTCAAAGCCACTTTGTAACGTGTTGTGATCTACATAACTAATAGATATATCAGTTTTTACTTGATCCACTCCCATAGCTTCTAATTGTAGATACGCCATGGTACCTGTAGCATCTTGTGTTAATGTTTGATCCATATGGATGGCGATTGGTTCACCACGATTCATCTCACCTTCGATAAGATGTGCTTTTAATATTTTCTCTGTAATTGTTGGCATAAATCTTCTTCCTTTCTCATATACAAGGATTATTATACCATGAAAAATGAAAATATTTCATTGATTTTATGAAAAATATGATATAATATTGAAAGAATATTGCAAAAGGAGGCCATGCTATGAATGATCTATTAAATTCGTTCTATCAAAAAGCTAGAGAACACAATGATATTGCCAACGATCTATATCGTACATTTGATGTAAAAAAGGGTCTTCGTAATGAGGATGGTACCGGTGTACGTGTCGGTTTAACAAAGATTGCAGACGTTGTCGGATATAAAATAGTTGAAAATGTAAAACAGGATGATGAAGGTAAACTCTATTATCGTGGTATCGAACTTCGTGATATAATCAAGGGTAGAAACTATGAAACGATATGCGGGTATGAAGAGACCTGCTTTTTATTACTTTTTGGGTACTTACCAAGTCAAAAAGAACTGGATGGTTTTTGTGAATTGTTGAGATCTCATTATGAATTGCCAAATGATTTTTTAGAATCTAAATTCTTACAAATGCCTGGTAAAAACATTATGAATCGTATCCAACAAGCAGTTCTTGGATTATATGATTATGATGACGCTCCAGATAACATCACTGTGGAAAACACATTGGAACAGGGAATTAATATTGTTGCGAAATTGCCATCTATTTTATGCTACGCTTATCAAAGTAAAATGCATAAATACAATAAAGAGTCATTGGTAATCCACCCTGCACAAGCACATTTATCAATTGCGGAAAATATTTTATACATGCTTCGTAAAGACCATAGCTTTTCAAAACTTGAAGCACAATTACTTGATATGATCTTAATTGTTCATGCAGATCATGGTGGAGGTAACAACTCAACTTTTACCAATGTGGTGATTTCTTCCACTGGAACAGATATCTATGCTTCTATCGTAGGTGCTATTGGTTCTTTAAAAGGGCCACGTCATGGAGGCGCAAACTTAAAAGTAAGTGGAATGATGCGTGCTGTTATTGATGAAATAGGATATTGTGAAAATGAAATCGAAATCAAAGCATTGATTTATCGTATTTTGCACAAGCAATTCTATGATTATTCTGGTTTAGTATACGGATTAGGACATGCAATTTATACGTTAAGTGATCCACGTAGTGAAGTATTACAAGGATATATCGAAAAATTAGCGGAAAAGAAAGGCAAAGAGAAAGAATATGCTTTCTATCAACGCTTTGAACAATGTGCGAAAGAAGTTATCCTAGATGTGAAAGGAATTAATGTTTCTAGTAACGTTGACTTCTATAGTGGCTTTGTATATGAAATGATGGGAATTCCTGAAGATTTATTTACACCATTGTTTGTCATGGCTAGAACTGTTGGATGGCTTGCTCATAATATTGAAAATAAGTTGTACGATGGAAGAATTGTTCGTCCTGCGACGAAATATGTAGGAACAACAAAGAAATATATACCAATGGAGGAGAGAAATAATGAAGACGATAACAGTATTTAAAGGAGATGGCATCGGTCCTGAAATCTGTGATGCAGTATTAAAAATATTGGAGGCTGCAAAAGCCCCAATTACATATGAATGTTTCGAAGTTGGTGAAGCTGAGTATCACCGTAATGGAAAATTGATTCCGGATGAAGCATTCGCATCTTTTGAAAAAAACAAGATTCTTTTAAAAGCACCTATTACAACACCAATAGGAAAAGGATTTCGTTCATTAAATGTTACCTTGCGTAATCAATATGACTTATATGCAAATATTCGTCCAGCAAAATCAAATACTGCAGTAGTAACACCATTTCCAAATGTAGACATTGTTACTTTTAGAGAAAATACTGAAGATTTATACGTTGGAATTGAAGAACAAATAGATGCTGATACAGTTCATGCTAAGAAAATTATCACACGTAAAGCAAGTACAAGAATCATCCATGATGCATTTGAATATGCAGTTATGAATAATCGTAAGAAAGTTACTTGTGTACATAAAGCAAACATTTTAAAAATGAGTGATGGAATGTTCTTGGATATCTTCCAGGAAATCGCCAAAGAATATCCAAGTATCATTTCGGATGATAAAATTGTGGATAATGTTTGTATGCAATTGGTTATGCGTCCTGAAACATTTGATGTTATGGTAATGCCTAATCTTTATGGTGATATTGTTTCTGATTTGACTTCGGGTTTAATCGGTGGATTGGGATTGTTGCCTAGTTGCAATCTTGGAAATGACTATGCTATGTTTGAGGCAGTGCATGGTTCAGCACCAGATATTGCTGGTAAGCATATTGCAAATCCTACAGCATTGTTATGGTCTGCATGTATGATGTTAGAACATCTTGGAGAACATGAAATTGCATTTAAGATTCGTAAAGCGGTAGATGAAGTACTACAGGAAGCAAATGCATTAACTCCTGATTTACATGGAAATGCTAAGACAGAGGATTATCGAGATGCAATCATCTCACATTTAGAGCACTAGAATATATCTTATATCATATTGATAGCGTTAGTTGTTTTGATTATTATATAGATACCAGGCATAGGTTGTGAAAACAACCATAAAGAAAGGGAACGAGGCGACACTCGTTCCCTTTATACGTTTGGAAGTAAAGAAAAAGCACATCATCTGTGCTAGTTTCTTATTTGTCCATCACCAAGAATAATGAATTTTTCATTTGTTAAAGACTTAAGCCCCATAGGGCCTCGAGCATGTAATTTCTGTGTACTTATACCTATCTCAGCACCTAAACCAAATTCAAAACCATCTGAGAAGCGAGTGGAAGCATTCGCATATACACAAGCACTATCAACTTCACGCAAAAATCTTTTAACATTCGTATAGTTTTCAGAAATGATGCTTTCACTATGATGAGTACTATATTTATTAATATGATGGATAGCTTCATCAAGAGAAATAACTCGTTTAATAGAAATTTCCAAATCGAGATATTCCTTGTAATAATCTTCTTCAGTAGCAAGAATACACTCTTTATCAAGGTTAGTGATATATTCATCCGCATGTATGACAACATGTTTTTCTTTTAGTTTTTGAAGTAATTTTATGGTGAAATCATCGGCTATACATTCATGAATCAAAACACTTTCTAACGCATTGCATACCGAAGTTCTTGTTGTTTTACCATTCAGTATGATAGCAGTAGCTTTTTCTAAATCTGCTTCTTTATCAACAAACACATGGCAATTACCAGTACCTGTCTCTAACACTGGTACAGTTGCTTGATCCACGGTTGTTTTTATTAGATTTGCGCCACCTCTTGGTATTAGAACATCTAAATACTGATTTAATTTCATAAACTTTGTTGCTGTTTCTCTAGAAGTGTCTTCGAGCAAAGTGATAATATCTTCGTTGAATCCACAATCTGTTAATGCTTTTCGCATCAGAGAAACAAGCACTACATTCGAATGTAGAATATCCTTAGACCCTCTCAACATAACTGCATTACCAGCTTTTAAACATAGAATGGCCGCATCAACCGTAACGTTGGGACGTGCTTCATAAATCATTCCAACAACCCCTAACGCCACTCGCATTTTACCAATCTGCAATCCATTAGATGTAGTCTTCATTTCGCTGATTTCACCTATAGGATCTTCTAGTTGCATAACTTGATAAATTCCTTCAATGATTTGTTCAATACGCGCTTGATCTAACTTCATACGATCAATCAAACCAGCATTCATTTGATTTGCGATTCCAGCCTCCATATCTTTTTTATTGGCTTCTATAATTTCTGCGCTATGATTGCGTAATTCATTTGCGATTGTTTCTAGTATTTTGTTTTTTTCAAGTGAACTTGCGTTCATAATCTGCGCACTTGAAGATTTACAACGTTTCCCTAGTTCTTCTAATTGCATGATGATTCCTCCTCAATATCGAATAAAGTGCCTCGATAGTCATTGTTTAATATATCATACAGTATGGCAGGGCGTTCTCCATTACCAATAATCATAGGAATACCTCGTTCATTCGCAAATCTTGCGGCATGTATTTTCGTAACCATTCCACCAGTTCCATGTTTACTACCAGCACCTTTTGCCATAGATTCGATGGATTCATCGATAGTGCTTACCACAGGTATCAAATTTGCATTTGGGTTTTTTGAAGGGTCATCGTCAAAGAGACCGTCGATATCACTTAACAATATTAAAAGATCTGCATGGATAATAGAAGCAGTGACAGCACTTAATGTATCATTATCACCATATGCAATTTCATCTACAGCGACACTATCATTTTCATTTACAATAGGAATCACTCCATATTCTAAAAGAGTTTCTAATGTGTTAATTGCGTTTGTTCGCAATGTTTCGTCATTGGTAACTGTTTTTGTTATCAATAATTGTGCGATTTTTTGTCCATATTGAGAGAAAAACTTATCATATATAAACATCAATTCACATTGACCAACAGAAGCAGCTGCTTGTTTTTCGCGCATCAAAGTTGGGCGTGATTTCATTTGTAGTTTACTTACTCCAGCACTAACTGCACCACTGGATACAAGAATGATATCCTTACCACTATTTTTAATATCACTCAACACCATAGCTAATTGATCGATCTTTTGAAAATTTAATCCGCCATTTGCATGAGTTAAGGTAGATGAACCTACTTTTATAACAATTCTGTTAATATCTTTCATTTGTTTCATTTTCTTACAACCCCTTTGTAAATGTTTTCTTATATTATAGACGAGAATCTACACATAGGCAACTATTTCATTCATTTTAGAATATGTAGGAGGACTTTATATATGACGTAGGAAGGGTTTTTTTACTTCCTCATTTTGTAAGTTTTTATATGCGATGCATTTTCGAAAGGTATTTCCCATCATTTCATGTTCACGATAAAAGCGTAATTGTTCCATATCATATGTTACATAATATACGTCTTCACTCATATCGTCTGCCATCATCATTTCCATATCTAAACAATTTCCATCCCTGTCCCAAGCAATAGGAGAATATGCACAAGAATTTCCAGCATTGTTCCCTGGCGCATTTGCCATCACAATTCCTGTCATGTTCTCGTATGCACGTGTTTGTAGTGCACATAGGCGAGGTTTCATAGATCCACAATTGTTTGGTACTATTATAATCTCTGCACCGTTTAGCATCAATTCTCGAGCACTTTCAGGATATTCCCGATCATAACATATCATCACTCCCAGTTGTATATTATTTAATGTACATACAGGAAAGGAAGTTCCATTTTCTATCATTTTCTCATCCGCAAAATCACACGTATGAACTTTATCATAACGTAATAGAATATCTCCCTTAGAATCAATTATAAATGCAGTGTTTCTAGGTTTCTTTATTCCTTTTGTAAACGTCGTAATCACAACACTGATGGAAAGTTCTTTCGCTTTGGTACGAATACGCTGTATATAACAAGAATCTTCTTCTAGAGCTTCATAAGTAGAAATAGGGAAATGATAACCAGTTAAAAAGCATTATGGGAAAAGAAGTAAATCTACCTGTTCCTTGGCAGCTTGTTCCATATAGAAAAGAGCTTTGTTTGTATTTCCTTCTAAGTTTCCATTTTCTGATAAAAGTTGAGCAACACCTATTTTAAAGTTTTTCATAATATCACCATATTCATAGTAACATAATTTTCAACTACCTAGTAGTAAAAGAGTTTTACTTGCGCAATAGGAATGATATACTGTATTCAATAAGAGAGGTCGTGGTTTTATGAAATTACGAGATGTATATACGTGTCCCTTGGAGTTAACACATGATATGATGAAAGGGAAATGGAAACCAATCATCGTATGGCGTTTACGATTAGGACCAACTTCCTTGTCTAAGCTAGAACATGATATCGAAGGAATATCGCAGAAGATGTTGTTGGAACAGTTAAAAGAACTGATGGCTTTTTCCATAGTAGATAAAGAAGTATACGAAGGATATCCTTTACGTGTGGAATATTTTCTTACTCCGGAATTAGGAAATGAGATGTTACAAGCACTGAGTATTCTTCAAAGGATTGGAATACATTATATGAAGACCCACGGTATGGAAGATGTATTAGAAGAAAAAGGGGTTCTTTGATACACACAAAAAAGTGGGTAATTTACAAAGTTATCCTCCTTGTTTACACTATAGGTAGAACGAGGAGGATTTTTATATGGACATAACAAGTACAGGAATAATAAATGGTAAGATCGAGAATGTGTATGGGAAAAGAGGCACACAGTTTAACGAAAATGGAATGCCAACATACTCTTTGCCTTTTAAAATCGAAGGAGCACCAGCAGAAACAAAAAGTTTTGCGATTGTATTAGAAGATAAAGATGCGATTCCAGTATCTGGTGGTTTTGTATGGACACATTGGGTTGCGGCAAATATCACTCGAACAGAGATGATGGAAAATGAAAGTCAAAGTGCGCTAGATTTTGTGCAAGGACTCAATAGTTGGACAAGTATACAAGGAGGAGAACAATCGAAAGAATTGTCGCGTTATTATGGAGGTATGGCACCACCAAATGCGCCGCATGAATATGAACTTCATGTTTATGCATTGGATACATTGTTGCAATTAGAAAATGGATTCTATATGAATGAAATGTTTCATAAGATGAAGGGACATATCCTAGAAGAAGGTGTTTTATATGGAGTATACGAAAATTAAGAAGATTGATCATGTAGTGTTAACAAGCAAACATGTAGAAGAATGTCTTGGCTTTTATAGAATGTTGGGATTTAAAGCTGTAGAGGAAGATAAGCGTTTTGCCTTATATGCTGGAGATTTTAAATTGAATGTGCATATAGAAGGACAAGAGTTAAAGCCCAATGCATATCTTGCAAAACCTGGAACATTGGATTTATGTTTTGAAATTGAGGGCTCTTTAGATGAAATGATACATGCGTTGGATAAACAGGGGATAAAGACTTCTGAAATAGGAATAAAACATGGAGTATTGGGGGAGATGCATTCCTTTTATGTGCGTGATCCGGATCAGAATTTATTAGAATTCTGTAGTTATGAATAGCTTTCTATTTGCATTTGAAACTGTGTTTCCTTTATGTGCGATGTTGATGTTAGGTTTTTTAGCACAAAGGCTTCGTTGGATACAAGAGACAAGTGTACGACAGATGAATCAGGTTTGTTTTTATTTGTTTTTACCAATGTCTTTATTTTCAAGCGTGTATCATAGCTCGTGGGAAAACATATCGTGGAAGTTGATTCTATTTGCGTTGGGTGTAGTGCTCCTATCTTTTCTACTTGTTTTATGGTTGATACAGCGTACATCTATGGAAAATATTCGTAAAGGTGTCGTTGTACAAGGAACGTTTCGTAGCAATTTCATTTTGTTTGGACTACCATTAACCATTTCTTTCTTTGGTGAACAACATGCAGGTACGACTGCTATATTAATTGCGTTTATAATACCTTTGTACAATGTTTTATCAATTCTTGTTTTACAAGGGTATGGAAATAGCAAATGTAGTGGAATGACCTTATTGAAGAAGACATGTAGCAATCCTTTGATTATTGGGGCAGTATGTGCTTTTATATGCGTCGTATGCAATGTAAAGTTGTTGAAACCCATAGAAGTTAGCGTACAAATGATTGCAAGTAGTGCAACGCCACTTGCCTTATTTCTACTAGGGGCTAGTTTTGTATGTGCTAAGGTTCGTCATAATCTTCATGTATTGATGCTTGTAAGTATTGGAAAACTTTTGATCTTACCGGGATGTGTGGTAGGACTTGCATGGTGGTTTGGATTTCGACAAGAAGCATTGATTGCTTTACTAGCGATGAGTGCAAGTCCAACGGCAGTGTCAAGTTTTACAATGGCACAAAGTATGAATATGGATCACGAATTAGCAGGACAAATCGTTGTGTTTACAACGCTATTTAGTATTCTGTCTTTATTCTTATGGATTAGTTTTATGAGAATGATAGGAGTATGAGATTTTTCTCTTATACTTTTTTATTCTTTTTAGCACTATAATGTTGACAGTGCTAAAATAATGTTTTATACTATTAGCAGACTTATATAAAGAGTGCTAATAGGAGGTTGCGAACATGGCAAAAAACAAACAGTTTAAAGCAGAATCGAAACGACTTTTGGATCTAATGATCAATTCTATTTATACGCATAAGGAAATTTTCTTACGTGAATTAATTTCCAATGCAAGTGATGCAATTGATAAGCTATATTATGAAGCCTTATCTAATAACATCAGTGGAATTAATCGTAGTGAGTTTAAGATTCATTTAGATGTAGATAAAGAGAACCGTGCATTAACCATTAGCGATAATGGGATTGGTATGACAAAAGAAGAGTTAGAGGAAAACCTTGGTACCATTGCGAAGAGTGGTTCTTTAGCTTTTAAAGAAGGCTTAAATGAGGAAGACGCAAAAGATGAAGCTGTAGATATCATTGGACAATTCGGTGTTGGATTTTATTCTGCATTCATGGTAGCTTCTCGTGTAGAAGTGCATACCAAAAAGTATGGAGAAGAAAAAGCATATATCTGGAGTAGCAACGCAGTAGATGGATACAGTATTGAAGAAACTACCAAAGAAGAACATGGTACAACTATCACATTGTATTTAAAAGACAATAGTGAAGATGAAAACTACGATGAGTATTTACAGCAATATGAAATTGAACGTTTGATTAAGAAGTACTCTGACTATATCCGATTCCCAATTGAGATGATGGTAGAAGAACAAAAACGTATCGAAGTTGAAAATGAAGATGAAAAAGAAAATGAAGAACCAAAATATGAAACTGTTCATGAATTAAAAACTTTAAACTCTATGATTCCTTTATGGAAACGTAGTAAATCTGATATTACGAAGGAAGAATACAATGAGTTCTATCAAGATAAATTCAATGACTTCCACGAACCACAAAAAGTCATTCATACTAGTGTAGAAGGTGCGGTATCTTTTTCAACACTATTATTTATTCCTGGTAAGGCTCCTTACAATTACTACCAACAAGATTACAAAAAAGGTCTTCAGTTATATAGCCGTGGTGTGTTCATTATGGACAATGCAGAAGAGTTGATTCCAGAACACTTCCGATTTGTTAAGGGATTGGTTGATTCTCAAGATCTTTCATTGAACATTTCTCGTGAAATGTTACAACACGATCGTCAATTAAAAGTTATTGCAAATCGTATTGAAAAGAAAGTAAAATCAGAATTGTTGTTGATGTTAAAGAACGAACGTGAAGAATATGAAACGTTCTGGAAGAATTTTGGATTACAGATTAAATTCGGTGTATACAACGATTTCGGTGCCAATAAGGAATTGTTAGAAGACTTGTTGTTGTTCTATTCTTCAAAAGAAGAGAAACTTGTAACACTTGATGAATATATCAATCGTATGGAAGAAGGACAAGATTCTATTTACTTTATGAGTGGAGAGAAAATTGATGCGATTAACCAATTGCCACAAGTTAAGAAAGTAAAAGAAAAAGGTTATGAAATCTTATATCTAACAGATAACGTAGATGAATTCGCATTGCAAATTCTAGGTGCTTATAAAGAAAAGAAATTCAAAAATATCTCACAAGGTGATTTGGATTTAAGCAGTGAAGAAGAAAAGAAAGAATTAGAAAAGAAAAGTGAAGAAAACAAGGATATGTTAACTGGTATCAAAGAAGCATTAGGTGATAAAGTTAAAGAAGTAAAAGTATCCTCTCGTTTGATTGATGATCCTGTGTGCTTGAGTAGTGAAGAGGGAATGTCTTTTGAAATGGAAAAGGTATTGAGCGCAATGCCAGATGCAAATCCATATGGTATGAAAGCGACTCGTATTTTGGAAATTAATCCAGATCATGAAATCTTCAAAGCATTACAAAAAGTTTATGCTCAAGATAAGGATGCTGTAAAAGATTATGCAGACTTATTATATGATCAAGCGTTGTTGATCGAAGGGTTCCCAATTGAAAGTCCAACAGAATTTTCTAAGAAAATCTGTGAATTTATGATTCGCGCAAGTAAATAAAAAGAGCAAAGGACATATGAAACAACATGTGTCTTTTCTTTTGCAAGTTATTTTCTATAATACAGGAACAAAAAAATAAAAAGTTCATAAGAGGGGAATTTTTGCTAGGCAAATAACATAGTGTATGGTACTATGTTAGTTAGAAAAAGGGAGGATTTAATATGAGAAAACGTAGTCTTGTAAGTATGGTTATATTATCCATTATTACTTGTGGTATTATGCAATTAGTATATTTTTACCAAGTAATGTCGGATATCAACTATGCTAGTAAAGAGAACGATACAGCAGGTACAGATTTGCTTCTTACGATCATTACATGTGGTCTTTGGGGAATTTACTGTTATTGGAAGTATTCTAAGAAACTCGTAAATCTTGGAGGAGAAGATAACTCCATCATCAATGTAATTTTAGCCGTTCTTGGTTTTCAAATCATATCATTGGTTATTTTACAAAGCAGTATCAATAACTTAATCGATCGTCAAAGTTCTTATTAGTGTTATGAAGAAGTATCGTGATCGTATTGCATTAGGTATTGGGATTTTCATTCTATTATTCTTTATTGGAAATGCCTGTCCCATTGAACATATGTTTGGAATACCTTGTCCTGGCTGTAATATGTTTACTGCTTTATATTGGCTTTTAAGAGGCAATATAGAGACTGCGACGTATTATCATCCAGCTTGGTTGTTTTTCCTAATATACGCAGGTATATGCGCTTTTCTGTTTTATAAATATAAAGCAGATATGAAACAAACCATTGCCTTTAAGAGTGCTACTACGGTATTCTTGATTGTGTTTATTGGTATCTATGTAGTACGTATGATTACGGTATTTCCAAATATGCCTATGCAATTTAATGAACAGGCAATCTTCGTAAAGCTATTCCATCTATTCTAGGTGGAATTTTCTTTTTATATAGAGCTTCATCATGTATAATATACCTATAGATAGGATGTGCGTTAAATGATTAAAAATATCGTATTTGACATTGGAAATGTATTGGTTACATTTCATCCAATGGCTCACTTTTTACCCCATTTTAAAGATGAAGAAAAGACAAAACAGCTCTGTCATCAGGTGTTTTCACATGATGCTTGGGGATGGTATGATCAAGGGTTAAAAACTATGGATGAGCTCCATGAAATCTACCAAGAAGCATATCCTATACAATATGAAGATATCTCCTACATATTACAACACTGGCTTCCTCTTATGAAATTTATGCCGGAAACGTTTGCCTATATGAAGGAACTAAAGACAAGAGGATTTCATTTGTATTTACTCTCTAATATAAGTAAAGATTCTGCAGATTATTTGAAGGGATGTATGCCTTTTTTTGAAATTGTGGATGGAGAAATTCTATCTTATGCATATAAAGTAAATAAACCAGATGTAAAGATTTATCAAGCTTTATTTGATACATATTCTTTGATTCCTGAAGAAACGATATTTTTTGACGATAACTTACCTAATATCGAACAAGCGAATCAATTGAAAGTGCATGGAGTATTATTTGAAAATTTAGAAGATGCAAAAAAGAAAGCAGAAGAAATAATTGGGAGTTTAAAACTATGTTAAAAGAAGGACAGATTGTAAAAGGTACTATTAAATATATAGATGAATTTGGGAATGGTGTTCTTGTACAAGGGAAAGATTATGTCTTATTACGAAATGTATTTGTAAATGAAGAAGTTTCAGCGATTATCAAGAAACGTATTCAAAAAGGATATGTTGCACAAATTAAACAAATGATAAAACCCTCGAAAGATCGAGTGAAACCAGAATGTGGAATTTATGAACGCTGTGGTAGTTGCCATTTGATGCATATGAAAAAAGATGTACAAAGCAAGTATAAAAAGAACATGATTGAAGAGCTTTGTAAGAAGGCAAAACTATCTATCAAGGTAGAAGATGTTTGTACTATGAAAGATCCTTACCATTATCGTAATAAAATCATTGTAGGCTTTCAAAAAGATAAGCAACGTCATATACAGGCAGGATTCTACGAAGAATTTTCTCATAGAATTATACCGTATAAAGATTGTCATTTACACCCATCCATATGTGATGAAATTATACAGACGATCACTCGCTTGTTAGAGAAATTTCGAGTGGAATTATATAATGAAGACAAACGAAGTGGTATGTTAAGACATGTGTTGATTCGTTATGGAAAAGTAAGTAAACAAATTATGGTAGTTTTAGTTGTTCAATCCAACGTGTTTCCAGCACGTAAGAATTTCATACAAGCTTTACTTAAGGAGCATCCAGAAATTACCACCATTATTCAAAATGTAAACTCTAGAAAAACAAGTGTTGTGCTTGGAAATGAAGAACGCGTACTTTATGGACAAGGGTATATAGAGGATACCTTATGTGGTTGTACCTATCGTATTTCCGCAAAATCATTTTATCAAATCAATCATGAACAAACCGAAGTTCTTTACAAAATGGCCATCGAACGTTTGCATCTACAAGGAAATGAGAAAGTATTAGATGCGTATTGTGGGATCGGAACGATTGGCATGTATGCATCTCAATTCGCAAAAGAAGTGATTGGTGTCGAAATTAATAAGGATGCTGTAGCAGATGCGAAAGTAAATGCAAAACTGAATGCAATTCATAATATACATTTCCAATGCGATGATGCGGGGAAGTATATGCAAAAGATGGCAGCTAAGAGAGAGAAGTTAGATGTTGTTATTATGGATCCTCCAAGAAGTGGGAGCAGTGAGGCATTTATTCAAAGTGTGGCAATGTTAAAAGTAAAAGAAGTATTATATATTTCTTGTAACCCTGAAACGCAAATTCAAGATATAAAACTTTTTCAAAAGATGGGATATCAAACAGAAGGGACTATGCAACTTGTGGACATGTTTCCCTTTACGGAACATGTTGAATCCATCGTGAAATTAGTGAGAAAGCAATGAAGGCAGAAATTAGAATTTGTAATAGAACATATTTATACTGGAGGAATTAGCAATGCAGGATTTTTTTGAAGCATTAGCAGGTGAAAGTAAAAATATAGTATTACCAGAAGCATTTAACTATTTTGGAAAACTTTTTGGTAGTTAGGCTATAGGCTTTATAGAAAGTAACTTACAAATTCACTTTGCAGTTCAGATATAGGAAATAATTTAATGGAATTTCTTGTATATACGAAACATTATAAAGGAGAGTTTCTATGGAGATAAATACAATCAGTGAATATATTGCTCAGTTTTCACAGGAAGATGCGAAACGTATGCAACTTCTATATGCAACTATCAAAGAAGTTTGCCCTGAAGCAGAGGAGAGAATGAGCTGGAAAATGCCAACGTTTGTATATTGTGGTTTTAATCTGGTTCATTTTGCGAAGGCAAAACATCATATTGGCTTTTATCCTGCGAATACTGGTGTGAGCATGTTTCAAGATTGTTTAAAAGATTTTGTATGTACAAAAGGATCGATCCATTTAGATGATAAAAAAGATATTCCTATCTCACTTATTAAGGAGATTGTGGAATTTCGTATGAAGGAAAATGAGCAATATGCAATAGAAAGAGAGGAAGCTAAGAAGTCAAAGAAAAAGAAGGAAGCAAAATAAAAAGTGCCGAGGGGCACTTTTCTTGTTTTATTGGGTGAAACGAGGGTTTATATTCTTTTCAATAGTGGTGATACTTTCTTATATCCTAAAAACACCACAGCACTGACCATAATTCCTTTGATCAAATTAAAAGGGACTACACAAATCATAATGAGCGCAAACAAACCATCTATGTTAGAGTTTACTGCTTTTCCCATTGTCAATATGACATCTAATGGAATTTTTGCGAACATTGTATATGCTGGAATCAATACAAAATAATTCAAGATAGCACCGACGATGGTCATAAGAACAACACCTAAGCATAAACCAATGAGAGCATGTTTTTTGCTTTTGTCTTTTTGATAGATAATGACAGCTGGTAAAACAAGGGAACATCCAATTAGAAAGTTCGCAAATTCACCAACTCCTGCGGTAATAGTACCGTTGATCATTAGATTTAAAATAACCTTAAGTCCTTCAATGCAAACAGCAGCCCATGGTCCCAATGCAAATCCACCAATGAGTACTACGACTTCACTGAAGTCTAATTGGTAAAACGTTGGTGCGATTGGTAATGGAAACTCGAACATCATCAGAATAAAGGATAAAGCTCCTAGAATACTGATTTTGGTAATTGCATGAATGTTCATGCGGTTTTTTGTTGAAACATATGCTGACATGATATTTTCCTCCTCTACATATCGTTCACATATCCTTTTTTATAACAAAAAAAGGTCTTTCAACAAAACCTTTAGGGAATTACATAAAAAAATACACTTCTTTCATCCAGACTTTACTGTCGCCACCGGAATTACACTCGGTTCCTGCCATACATGGCTCGCGGGGTTTACCGCCGATTGGGAATTTCACCCGACCCTGAAGTTTTTGTCACGGATATCATAACAGGAATTTATTTTCTTGTCAACGCAGATGATTTATTTACAAGTATGTTTGTTTTTGTCATACCAATATATAAGCTTTCCACAATGAGGACAAGTGTGTTCTATCGTTTTTTGATGCACCCATGCATCTATACCGATGCTTTTCATCAAAGTAAGATCATGAATTACTTCTTCGTGGTGACCAATACCATTTTGATAATGACACTTTTTAAAGTTCAAAAGGCGTTCACAAGGCATATCTGCACATTCACTACAACGTGTTACTCGATGGTGTTTTGCACAAGCACGAAAGCCATTGGCGCATGTTTCACAGTCTCCTCTAACATGGGCGGATAAACATCCATGACAGCTTGTTGGATAACAAGGACAAGTTCCGCAAAACAATCCACATATGGCAGCGGTATCTTGGTTAGGTTTCATTTTATCACTTCCTGTTGTCATTATAACATAAGAATATATTGACTTTGTATTGGAAAGTTATATAATATATTTAACTAAATAGTTAAATACTGATAGGAGGCGATTTCATGTCAGATGTATTTAAGGCTTTATCAGATCCAACAAGAAGAAAGATTTTACAACTTCTAAGAGCACAGGATCTATCAGCGGGAGATATTTCAAAAGAATTTGAGATGTCCAAACCTGCCATATCCAAACATTTAGATATATTAAAAAATGCAGATTTAATAGACTGTGTAAAACGTGGTCAATTTGTTGTATATTCGATTAATACAACAGCCTTACAAAATACACTGCAAGATTTTTTAAGTTTTTTTGAACATACCAAGAGTGAGGCTGTAGAACTTAAACAACAAAATGAAAAGTTATAGTTTGTATTTATGTTCTTTACGCAAGAGTGTATGAGAGCGAGGGGAAATGGTTATGAAGAAGAATAGAAGTGTATTAAATGTTTGCACAGTTGTGATGATTGTACTTGGCGTACTTTCTAATTATTTTGATTTGCTTCGTTATGTTTTTGTTGGTATGGTGTTATTGATTCAATGGTATCTGTTTCATCATGCGGATGTTTTTTCAAATTATGAAAAAGGAAGCCCAAAATGGAAGACGTATCGTTACTTGTCAGCTTTTTCGATGTTGATAGTGGTTGTGGTGTATTGTTATAGCTACTTCATTGCTCCTACTTCTATGAATGAAGATCGAAATTCTTATTTGTTTTTGATTTTGTTGGTAGGCGTACTTGGAAATCTTTCACCTAAGATTGGCTATAATAGAACATTAGGATTGCGATTGCCATGGACTTTACAAAATGAGCATACTTGGCGATATGCGCATCGTATGGTTGGATACTGTACAATTCCATGTTTGCTTGTTATGATGGTTGGATACTTTTTAGATAGTAAAGAATGTATGGCGATGGGAGTATTGTTATGGTGTTTTATACCTGGACTTTTATCTTATCGTTTTGATCAAAGGAGAAAAAACAATGAAAAACAGGCTTTATGATATGAAATTTATGGTGTTTCTACCTTTTGTAATTAGCCTTGTCTCCACTCTCATCTTATTGTTTTATTTGCCTATGGATATGCCGATGCAGTTTGCGGGAGATGGAAGTGTGAATTGGAGTATGAATAAATATCTTGGTGTATGGCTAATTCCAGCAATTGGGTTTGTTATTTGTAGAGGATACCAAAAGGGAAGTGGATTGGATCTACGTGTTGTATTATTATCATGGTTACTCAATATTTTAAATATAGCTTTTTTAGTGTATACTGCATTTCTTAGGTAGATTGTGTGAAACTATCTTAAATTTGCGTATCTCATGGAATTTCCTTAATTGAAGTGATATAATGAGTCCCGATGGAAGGAGATTTTATCATGAGATGGTTACAAAATTTTATGAGAGGGAGATACGGTCCTGATCAGTTATCTTTTTTTCTATTAGCATTATACTTGGTGATCACCATTGTGTCTTCATTCTTACGATTACCGATCCTAACATATTTATCTTTGATTCTAATGTTTTGGTGTTGGTTTCGAATTCTAAGCAGAAAGACGTATAAAAGATCTGCGGAAAATACAAAATTTTTACGTTTGGTGTTTCCAATTACAAGTCGTTTTCGCTCTTTAAAGAAAAGATTTCGTGATCGTAAATTCTATAAATATTATAAATGTCCAAGTTGTAAACAGGAACTGCGTGTTCCAAAAGGGAAAGGTGAAATTACAATCACTTGTCCAAAATGTAAGACAAAGTTTGATAAACGCACATAAAAGGATATGTTCTTGGGAGAACATATCCTTTTATTTATCTTTAGATTTCGTCTGTGGAAACACGATCACGGAAATATTGACGTCTTTCTTGAGGTGTTAAACCTTTTTTACGAAGACGAATCATATCTGGTGTGATTTCAACTAACTCATCATCATTGATCCATTCTAATGCTTCTTCAAGAGTCATCAACTTAGGTGGCGTTAAACGCATTGCTTCGTCATTTCCAGAAGAACGAATTGCGGTAAGCTTTTTGTTCTTTAATGGATTGACATCTAAGTCAACTGTACGTGCGGATACACCGATGATCATTCCTTGGTAAACTTCTGTTTGAGGAGTGATGAATAGGGTACCTCTTTCTTGTAGGTTCCATAATGCATATGTCATAGCTCCACCAGTTTCAGTAGAAACCATAGCCCCATTTGCACGTTGTTGGATATCACCTTTGTATTCTGTATATCCATTGATTCTACGAACTAATGTACCTTCACCACGTGTATCATTGATGAATTCACTACGGTATCCTAACAATCCACGAGTTGGTGCTTCATATGTAATACGGCAGTAACCATTTTCTTCTACCATATCAATCATTGTACCTTTACGTAGATTCAATTTGTTAATAATTGATCCTGAGTATTCTTCAGGGGCAATTGCGACAACTTCTTCTACTGGTTCTACAGTATGTCCATCTTTATCTTTATGTAAGATAACTTCTGGTTTTGATACAGCAACTTCATAACCTTCACGGCGCATTTGTTCTAATAGTACAGAGATGTGAAGTTCTCCACGTCCACTGACTTTGAAACAATCTCCGCTATCCGTTGGTTCTACTTTCAATCCAACATTGACTTCTAATTCTTTTTCCAAACGATCTTTTAGATTACGGCTGGTTACGAATTTTCCACTCAATCCTGCAAATGGAGATTTATTAACGATGAAGTTCATACTTAATGTAGGCTCTTCAATATGGATACCAGGCAATGGAAGCTCATGGTCTTTCAAACATAAAGTCTCTCCTATAGAAATATCAGAGATACCAGCCACAACGATGATATCACCAGCATGTGCTTCTTTTACAGAAACTCTATTCATTCCACGATATACAAAGATTTGTGTTGTATTAGCATTACGTTTGTTTCCAAAGGAATCACATACCACAATGCTTTGTTGTGCACGTAACACACCTTGATAAATTCTACCAATTCCTAAACGACCGATATATTCATCATAAGCAAGTGCAGATACTTGTACTTGTAATGGTTCATCATCCAAATCTGGATATACATCACAATGGTTCAAGATTGTCTTAAACAATGGTTCAATAGAATCACTAGGTGTTTCTACATCGTATTGTACAATACCTTGTTTTGCGATACCATAAAGGATTGGGAAATCCAATTGTTCATCACTTGCGTTTAAGTCTAAGAATAGTTCATAGACTTCATCCACAACTTCTTGAGGACGTGCATCTTTCTTATCAATCTTGTTAATTAACAAGATTGGACGAAGTCCTAACTCCAAAGACTTACTTAATACAAAGCGTGTCTGAGGCATTGGACCTTCACTTGAATCTACCAATAAGATAACCGTATCTACGGTTTTGATGATACGCTCTACTTCACTAGAGAAGTCGGCATGGCCTGGCGTATCCACAATATTGATTTTTACACCATCATGGATGACACTGCAGTTTTTGGAATAGATCGTGATTCCACGTTCTCTTTCCAGATCATTGCTATCCATCACGCAGTCAACGACTTCTTCGTTGCTACGGAACACATCACTTTGACGTAAGAAGGCATCTACTAGTGTAGATTTTCCTGCATCAACGTGGGCAATGACGGCGATATTTATAATTTTTTCTTTTTCACTCATTTTTATTCCACCTTTTAACCTTATAATAATATACCGAAACCGCAACAATTACAATTTTTTTCGCATAATAATGCATTATTTTCACCCTTATTTCAATATACTAGAGAAAGTAGGTGATAAAGTAATGAAATTGTTAAAACTTGTATGCCCTTTCTTATGTTTCGCATTATTGCTTGGTTGCTCTTCTAATACCATAAAAACGAATCGAAACCAAAAACAGGAAATAGGAGAGAACATACAGCAACTAAAATATGAAGAAAAATACTTAGAAAGTATCCAGTATCCAAAAACGAATATAACGAAGTTGGATAAGAAAATCCAAGCAAGTATTGAGACATATCGTAAAAGCTTTCATAAACAAGTAAAGAATTTTAAGGAAGATAGAAAAGCAGAATTTAATGTATCGTATGAATCGTATGTAAAAGCGAATCGTTATATCTCGATAAAACTTATAATATTTGAATCCATCTATCAGAATCATGAATATATAGAAACGATTGTATTCGATCAACAAAAAGATGAATTCTTGCATTTGTACGATATTTATAATGAGGATAAGATGCAAGCGTTGTCCGCTATGGCGAAGTCTTATTTCGAGGAACGCTTTCCTCAAGAATGTGATAATGATGTATTTCGTTCTCATATATCCGCAATTGAAGATAATTTTGATACCTTTGTATTAAAGAAGGATCGTATTGTATTCTATTTTGAAGAAGGGAAGCTATTTGAAAATAGCGCTACCTTTGAAGTTGGATATCAAGATATTGATGATGCCGTGGATTTAAAGAATGAAACAGTACCAACATTCGTTCCATATCCGGATATTTTAAATGAACCTGTGAAAGTGATTGATCCTAATAAACCTATGGTGGCACTTACCTTTGATGATGGACCAACAAGAAGATACACAACTGCGATATTGGATGCTTTAAAGGAAAACAATGCAAGTGCAACTTTCTTTATATTGGGAAGTCGTGCTAATAACGCGCCTGATTTATTACAACGAATGGTACTTGAGGGGAATGAAATAGGAAATCATACGTATTCTCACAAGCAATTAACCACATTATCTAAAGAAAAAATAGAAGAAGAAATTGATGTTACACAGGAAACAATCTATGAAATTACACACCGCTATCCAGTGCTTGTGCGTCCTCCGTATGGAAGTAAAAATGATACTGTTATCAGTTGCGCTCATGATAAAAGAGTAGTAGCGTGGACCTTGGATACTAGAGACTGGGCTAGTAAAAACGCAAAAACGGTAGTAGATAATGTCATGAATACTGTAAAGGATGGAGATGTCATCTTAATGCATGATTTATATGCATCAAGTGCACAAGCCGCAACTATTATAATTCCAAAATTGAAAGAGGCCGGATATCAACTTGTGACCGTATCCGAGTTGTATACCTATCATCCTAATTTAGTGAAATAGATATATTTTTATTGCGTTTGAATTTGAAAAAAACAAAAAGATATCTTCTGATAAAAGTATTGTGAATATGGGCAATACTTTTATCATGAAACAAAGTGAAAATTTTTATTTATTTTTACATACGTTTCATTAAGTGGTATAATAGGAGTAGCATATAAGTTTATTTTTTAGTTTATGTAGTACAAGTTTATATTAGCCAGGAAGTAAAATGTGTAAGTCTGGGAGAGGCATTGGCACATGAAGAAAAGAGGAGGATGGTTTTATGAAAGTGGAATACTACAAAGAGTTCAGCCATGAACTAAATCGTGAAATGCAATTTAAGGTGTATGGGGAAAGTGGGATACCTTGTTTAGTGTTTCCAGCACAAGATGGACATTTTTATGATTTTGAAAATTTTGGGATGATTGATGCTGCAAAAGATTATATCGAATCTGGAAGAATCCAATTTTTTTGTTGCGATAGTATTGATGCGGAAACTTGGTCAAATGAAGCGGGGAATCCACGTGAACGTATGGAACAACACGAACGCTGGTATCATTATATCGTTGATGAGTTAGTACCGTTAATCTATGATATCAATGGACATAAGGAACATGGAATTATGACATGTGGTTGTAGCATGGGAGCTATGCACGCGCTAAATTTTCTATTAAGAAGACCAGATATATTCCAACGCGTACTTGGCATGAGTGGAATTTATCACGCAGATTTCTTTTTCAAAGATTATCACGATGAGTTAACTTATCAAAATTCACCATCTGATTATCTTCCAAATATGCAACAAGATCATCCATATATGGAGTATTACCATAGTGCTGAAATTGCATTGTGTTGTGGAAGAGGTGCTTGGGAACAAGAAATGGAAGCTAGTTTAAAACAGATGGAACAAATCTTCCAAAACAAACAAGTAGATGTTTGGATTGATTATTGGGGATATGATGTATCTCATGATTGGTATTGGTGGAAAAAACAGTTGGATTATTTCTTACAATTTATGGTATAGCTCTGCAAATGCAGGGCTTTTTCTTTGACTTTTGAGTTCACACATTTTCACGAATTTCAAACATTTTTTTCTTACACTGATTTACTATACTATATACAGGCAAGGAACAATGCCTTGTCCGTATGTACTCATCATTCTCCCTAATGATAATTCATACAATTTTCTATCCCCTTAAATAATTTTGAAAAAGTTGGCACCCCTTAGCCAACTTTTTCATTCATGAAAACCTCGAGAATGCATATTTATTTCAAGAAAATAGAAAAAAACGCAACTTCTTCTCAATGTATTGATGAAATTCATTGATTTTGTTACGATAAGGATAATAAAAAGAAGGGAATGCTATCTATGAAAGTAAAGACGTATCGAGATCCGTTAGTATTGGCCATTGATGTCACACAACAACGTGTGAAGGCACTTATTTTATGGGAAATGGAAAAGAAAAAACAAGAGTTATCTTCTCTTGTTCATAACATTCCCTCACTAGATTCTCAAATTATCTTTGAGGAACTGAATGAGTTAATAGAATTAGGATTGGTGAGTAGAGTGGTGCATGTGAAAAGAAAGCCACAACAAATCATTGAATACGCACTAACCAATCGTGGAGCACAGTTATTGAAATGTCTTCGCAAGATGATGAATGTGGGAATTGAAATTATGATGGATTATGGAATGAATGAGTACTTAATGGAAGAAGGGTATATTGAACGAGTGGACTTGGTTGAAGATGAACTCGTGCCATGTTCTGTATAGTTCATTTCTAAATAATCTCTATAAACAGAAAAAAAGCGCTAGGGATACGCTTTTTTTCTTGATACTAAATTATTAAGGGGATAGAATGTATAGAAAATAATTAGGGGGTTATTTTCTATCAGGCGAAGAATATCTTTGCCTACATAGTATTATACCAAAAAGATAAAGGAAAAAGATAAGTAAATTGTGGGAAAATATGTGATTTAATCTTTTAAGAGGTTTGTTAGACCTAAAAAGCTCTCAAGAAATTCCTTTTTCTGTTCTTCAGGAATCGAACGAAAGCCTTCTAACAGCTTATATTCTTTATCATCCTGTGCTAACAAATGCGCACAATTCTTTTCTTTGATATCTAATATAAAACGGATATCTATATCTAATATTCTGCATAATGCGGATAAAGTGTCTAAATCTGGGAAAGATTTATTTGTACAATAACTGGATATTGTTCTTTGATCCAAGTTTAATTGTTCCGCCAGGTCTTTTTGATGCAGTTTCTTTCGTACCATTTGTGCCCGTATGATACCACCTATATTTATCACGACAACACCTCTTCCTGTACTAAGTATAAATGAGAAATGGAAAAACTTGGCAGAATACCAATAAAAATGGTAAAATATTATTACACCAATAACAATAGTATTTTTATGTATAATGAGGGAAGACAATGAGTAATGAACAAAAACTAATTTACATGTTGGATACATGTTGTACCACAAGAGAAGATTTGGACCTTTTATTATCATGGATTGATGAAGAAGGAATCGATGAAGTGTATAAGATAGTACACTATATGTTTGATGAAGATGAGCATATAAAACCAGGAAGATAATGGGCATATTCATGCTCATTTTTTTTCTTGTATGAAACTTTTTGTTTAATATATCGAATATTTTATCAAATCTACTTGAAAATCTATAGAAGCATGATATAATCTTTCTGTTTCAAATATCATACGAAAAGTTTAGTGATACTAAACAGAAAAGGGAGGTATGTATGGACATCGGTCAAAGGATAAAGCAACTACGTATACAAAATAATCTTACGTTGGAAGAATTAGCGTCTAGAAGTGAACTTACTAAGGGGTTTTTATCCCAATTAGAAAGGAATCTTACCTCCCCCTCTGTTTCTACATTGGAGGATATTTTAGAGGCGCTAGGCACTGACCTTGCGTCTTTTTTTAAGGAAAGTAAAGAGTCAAAAGTCGTCTTTAAAAAGGAAGATTATTTTGTGGATGAGCATGATGAATATTGTATTCATTGGATTGTCCCAAATGCACAAAAGAATGAAATGGAACCCATTGTTTTAGATATTTATTCCCATGGGCAATCCAAAGAAATTGATCCCCATGATGGAGAAGAGTTTGGCTTTGTTTTAGAGGGGCGAATTACCCTTGTAAATGGAGAACAAGAACTTCCAGTAAAAAAGGGAGAAACGTTTTATATCAATGGGAAATATCGTCATTATTTAAAGAATGTTGGCAAAGTGGATGCGAAAGTATTATGGATCACTACGCCACCATTATTTTAGGAGGAACTTAAATGGAAGAGAAAAAGTTGATTCAATTTAAAAATATAGTAAAAGAGTTTGATGGACAGTTGGTACTAAAAGGAATAAATTTGGATATTCATGAAAATGAATTCGTAACTTTACTAGGACCAAGTGGATGTGGTAAAACAACCTTATTAAGAATTCTTGCGGGATTTTTGATACAGAGTGAAGGGAAAGTTCTGTTTGAGGGAGAAGATATTTCACAAGTTCCTCCTTATAAAAGAGAGTTGAATACCGTATTTCAAAAGTATGCGTTATTTCCTCATATGAATGTATATGACAATATCGCATTCGGTTTAAAAATCAAGAAGATGAGTAAAGACGTTATCGAACAAAAAGTATTGAAGATGTTAAAACTAATCGGATTAGAAGGCTTTGAAAAAAGAGATGTTACATTATTATCTGGTGGACAACAACAACGTATTGCGATTGCACGTGCACTTGTTAATGAACCTAAGATATTATTGTTGGATGAACCTTTAGGAGCTCTAGATTTAAAACTTCGTAAAGAGATGCAATATGAATTGAAAAAGATTCAACAAGAAGTAGGGATTACCTTTATTTATGTAACACATGATCAAGAAGAGGCATTGACAATGTCTGATAAGATTGTGGTTATGAAAGATGGAGAAATCCAACAAGTTGGTTCTCCTACAGATATATATAACGAACCACAAAATCGCTATGTAGCGAATTTTATAGGGGAGTCTAATATCATTCCTGCAACTATGTTAGATGATTATAAGGTTCAATTTGATGATATTACATTTGAATGCGTGGATTTTGGATTTAAGAAAAATGAAGCTGTGGATGTTGTACTGCGTCCTGAAGATTTAGATATTGTAAAAGTAGCGGATGGAAAAATGAATGGACTTGTAAAATCTGTTCTATTTAAGGGTGTTCATTATGAAATCATGGTAGAAACAGTGCCAGGGACAACCGTAACGGTACGTATGAACGTATCGAAAGAACATGATGTTATCTCCGATAATAAGAAGGAAAAAATATCTGCCAATGACTTCTTCGTAGATATTGAAGATATCAAAGAATTAAATGATGCGGAAATTATTGCACGTGCGGATGCACAAGCATGGAGTCCTGAAGATGATGAATATATTTCTATTTCTAAAATGGAATACGATATTCAAGAAGAAATTGGTACTTATCCAGTGACATTCTCTACAAATTCAGGAACTAGTGTTACCATCAATGTCTTTGTTGTACAACAAGAATATGTAGAAAATCCTAAAGCAAACGAGGCTATCTCTGCATTTAACTTCTTTAAAACCGTGGATGAAATCAAAGAAAGTTCTGCGATTGATACAGACTTGAAAACTTGGGCGAATGCACAGAGTTGGAAGTTAAGTGATGAAAGTGTTGTGGAAATTTCCGATGTGGATTATGATTTTGATCCAGATAACATTCGTACAGGAACCTATAAGGTTACGTTCTCTACACAAGGACGTGAATTTAAGATTCATACAACGGATATTGCGAGTGAAGGTAGCGAAGTAGGGCTTAGCTTTCAACCAGAAGATATTCATGTCATGAGTAAGATGGGTTACTAATCATGAAGACATTTAAGCGATTAACGTATCCATACATTATATGGATGGTCGCGATGATTGTTCTTCCTATGTTGTTAATTATTGTATATGCTTTAACAAAACAGGGAAACAGCGTCGCTACCCTACAATTTACATTCAACAACTTTACAAAGTTTTTTACCGATGCCGCATTCTTAAAAACCCTATGGGTATCTTTGCGCATTGCGTTTATTACGACCATCCTATGTATTCTAATAGGTTATCCAGTAGCGTATGTCATCGCAAAATCAAAACAAAGAAATTTATTGATTTTATTAGTTACTCTACCAATGTGGATTAATATGTTGGTTCGTACGTACGCATGGATTGGAATTTTATCCGATAATGGACTCATCAATACTCTGTTGTCACTTGTTGGATTGGGTCATGTGAAATTATTGTATACTGAGTTTGCGGTCATTCTTGGAATGGTGTACAACTTTGTACCATTTATGATTTTACAAATTGATTCTTCCTTAGCAAAAATGGACAATTCTTTATTAGAGGCAGCGAATGATCTAGGGGCTAGTCGTTTCCAACGCTTTCGTCATGTGACACTTCCCTTATCGTTACCAGGGGTAATATCTGGTATCACGTTGGTATTCTTACCAGCAGTATCGAGTTTCGTAATTCCTAAGTTAATGGGTGGTGGAGGCTTTATGATGATTGGTAATATCATAGAGAACCAGTTCATTACCGTTGGAGAATGGAACTTTGGTAGTGCGATTTCTATGATTATGGCAGTTATTATTATGATTAGTATGTATGTGACGAGAAGATTGGATAAAGGAGACGACGCTTCACACTCCAAAGAAGGAGGAAGTGGCTCATGATATCAAATAAACTTGCGAAAAGATTGATTCTTGGACTCATCTTCTTATTCTTCTATTTTCCTATTTTATATATGTTAATATTTTCTTTCAATGGTTCTCGTTCTTTGACGAGCTTTGATGGGTTCTCGCTACAGTGGTATCACAAGATGTTTAGTGATCGAAATATGATGGAGGCAATTTATTATACGTTAGTAACAGCGGTTATTGCGACGTTTGTTTCAACGATAGTGGGTACGATTACCGCCATTGGTTTATCTAGATCACGTCGTGTGGTACGTGAAGTAGTATCACAAATAAACAATTTACCAATCATGAATCCTGAAATTGTTACGGCAGTAGGATTGATGTTGTTCTATGTATCGCTTCGTATTGAAAAAGGTTTTCTTACCATGTTGTTGGCACATATCGCCTTTTGTATTCCTTATGTAATCCTAAGCGTTATGCCAAAGCTTAGAAGTCTTGATCCAAACTTAGCGGAAGCAGCCATGGATTTAGGTGCTAAGCCATCACAAGCAATGTGGAAAGTCATCGTACCACAAATTATGCCAGGGATTGTATCTGGCGCATTGATTGCTTTTACGATGTCGTTTGATGACTTTACGATTTCCTATTTTGTGAGTGGAAATGGTGTAAAAAATATCTCTACACTTGTGTGGACAATGAGTAAACGTATCAATCCAAGTATCAACTCTTTATCAACTATTATCGTACTCATGATTACCATTACGTTAATCTTTGTGAATATCTTACCGCTTGTACGAGATAAAGCCAAAAAGAAAAACAAACCTATCTCCAATAAAGCATTTGGTATTGTTGGATTGTGTTTCACTCTAGTCATTGGTGGAATGTTGTTTGCCTTAAAAGGTGGTGTATCACAATCATCTCCAGAAGATGCAATCGCAAAATATGGAAGTGATGTTTTAAAGGTTTATAATGTTGGAGAATATATTGATCCAGACATCAATACTGCATTTGAAAAACAATTTGGAGTAAAAATCATATACGATACATTTGATTCTAATGAATTAATGTATACGAAACTACAAGGTGGAGAATCTTATGATATCCTTGTGCCTAGTGATTATATGATTGAACGTTTACTTCTAGAAGATAAGCTACAACCACTTGATAAAAAACGTATTCCCAATATTACGAATTTAAGTGAACGTGTAAAAAATCTTGCATATGATCCAAAGAATACGTATAGTGTTCCATATTTCTGGGGAAGTGTTGGTATAGTCTACAATAAGCATAACGTGGATAAAGCAGACCTAGAAAAACAAGGATGGAATATCTTCCAAAATACAAAGTATAAGGGAAAAATTTATATGTATGATTCAGAACGTGATTCCTTTATGATGGCATTAAAAGCATTGGGTTATTCTATGAATACAGAAAATCCTAAGGAATTAGAAGAAGCTTATGAATGGTTAAGCAATGTCGTAAAAACCATGAGTCCTGAAATCGTTACGGATGAAGTTATCGATTCCATGGTAAATGGTAATAAAGATATGGCATTGGTATATAGTGGAGATGCGGCCTATATCTTATCGGAAAATGAAGATATGGATTATTACGCACCAAAACAGGGAACCAATCTGTGGAGCGATGCTATGGTCATTCCAAAAGATGCGAAAAATCCAAAACTAGCAAATGAATACATTAACTTTGTATTAGATTATGAACAAAGTATGAAGAATACATTGTTTGTTGGATATGCATCAATGAATGAAGAAGTTCTTGAGGAAGTCAGTGCTCCTGATGGAGAATTTGATGGAAATAATGCATATTTACCACGAGTAGGTTATAAGAAGGATGAAATCTTTGAGTACAATGATGTCACAAAGAAAATCATTTCTGATTATTGGGTGAAAGTGAAAATCGCGAAATAGAGGTGAGTTTTATCAATAAACAAATCAAATTATGGAACAAGCGTTTCTTGGTGATTCTAGTCATTGTGTTTATGGTTGTATTGATGATTTTATAAGAAAAGCTGTCTGTTCTTTATGAGCAGGCAGCTATTTTAATGTGGAGATATCACGTGTGTTTATGAAGGTATCCATACTATAGAGAAAGAGTACTTCATCTACATGATGTTCTTGTATGTACTCACTGATATTTCCTTTGTAGTATCTCAAATCTAATAAGGTGATTTGAGATACATCATTTACTAAATATGGCGCAAAGCTTTGCGCAAAGGAATCTCTTACAATTAAGATGTGTTCTTTTTGTGTATTTGTGGTTGTTACATTTACTTCCGCATGATTTCCATCCATAAAGTAAGTATAAGCATCACGTTTCTTTGCGTTTTCATCAATGTATAAGGTATCTCGTTGTAATTCATCGTATGTTACTTGTACGTCCACTTGGTTCTTATACGCATAAAGGGTATCTCCTGGGTACCAAGAGGCTTTTGAACGAGCATATAAACTTCCTAGAAAATTGGATTTGATAAGTTCTTTTGTACCTAGTGGTGCAGGCTCTTGGTTACGTTCTTTTTGAAAGGCAACATAGCCATAATAGCTTCCAAGTGCACTCCAATGATGATCACTTTTATAATAGATATCTTCCAAACTATGATTTCGTAGGGTTTGAAAGACATCCACATAGTTGATTTGTTTGGTAAGGGAAGATTGGATGTCTTTGACTATCACATCTTCATCAATATCATAATGAGGGTTTGGCAACTTGTTTTCAAGTATGGTACGCGTAGAAGGTACCAACATTAAATATATAGGAATATCCTGATTGTGTGCGAAGGTATTAAGTACCTTTATGTTTTGTTTCCAAATGCTTTCATCTAGACGTTGTTGTTGGTTTAGCAAATAAGAATCTTTACCAAAGTATACATCATGAATGGAAGAGTAACCCAAAGCATAATCTTGAAATGTATTCAAACTGACCAAAGAATCTCGAAATAGAAATTGATCATTAAAGGCATCTTCACTCTTCTTTTGAAATGACTTATCCCATATGGATGTATTAGAAAGAGAAGGCATTTTCGATAAATATCGATTTTCTAAATCTGAAAAGGATTTCTCTGGAGTTACTAAAAACATACATAAAGGCACACTTAAAAAGAGTAGAAATATACATATCGTCATATGTTGTACAATTCTTTGTGCTTTCATAGAGACCTCCTTAGAAACGGAAATATAAAAATGGATTGTAAGTATCTGATGCCATTCGAGAAGTGCATAACAAGAGAAGTAACATCGTTATAAATAGTGTTATATATAAGATGTAGGACTTGTTTTTCAAACGCACATAAATCTTATGTACTAGTGGAGTACAACCTACTAACGCAAAGACAATAAGCAGTATTTGTGTATTCCATAAATAAAGTGTGAAAGCATCCATCCAACCTTGACTTTTAAATCCGATAAACACTTGCATATAAGATACTGCAGAAGCAATATCCTCACAGGCAAATAGAATCCATCCAAAAGCGATGATGATAAAGAAGTAAAGTCTAGATAAGAATGCATGTGAATGTAACCATTTCCCAATACCATATTTTTCAAGAATAATGAAAATCCCACAGTACAATCCCCATATGACAAAATTCCAACTAGCTCCATGCCATAATCCCGTTAGAAACCAAACGACTAGTAAGTTACCTATCGTTTTAGATATTCCTTTACGATTACCACCAAGTGGAATATACACATATTCACGAAACCAAGTGCCTAGGGTCATATGCCATCTTCTCCAAAACTCACTCATACTCTTTGAAATATAAGGGTAATTGAAGTTTTCAGGAAAATGAAATCCAAACATCTTACCAAGTCCGATTGCCATATCACTATACCCACTAAAATCATAATATAACTGTAGTAAGAATGCGAGTATACCAATCCAAGAGGTAAGCATGCTCATTTGAGACAAAGAGGAAACTTGATTCCAAATAGAACCCAAAGGATTGGCAAGGAGTACTTTCTTAGATAATCCACAGATAAATCTTTGGATTCCTTCATAAAACAAAGAAGAAGACGTTGTTCGATTCGTAATCTGTAAAGAGATATCACGATAACGTACAATAGGACCCGCAATCAATTGAGGAAAGAAGGTTACATACATTCCAAAATTCATGAAATTTGTTTGTGGTAAAGTTTCTTTGCGGTAAATATCAATTGGGTAGGTTAGGGTTTGGAAGGTATAAAAGGAAATACCAATCGGCAAAGCAATCTGCATAATATCCAAGGTACCTGTTTGAAGTAGGGTGGATATATTCCAAAGGAAGAAATTGAAATATTTAAAGAAAGCTAACAATGCAATATTGAAGATTACGGAGGCAATGACATATGTTTTTGCCTTCTGTTTTGTATCAAGATTTCGATAGACAAGTTTACCGATCTGAAAATTTACCAGAATTGATACTAGCATTACTATAATATATACAGGTTCTTGCCAGCCATAAAAAAACAAGCTAACAACAAAAAGGCATCCATTACGATACCTTTTTGGTAAAACATAGTACATAAGTAACACGAGTGGTAAATATGCAAATAAAAATAGTAAACTTGAGAATAACATTAGAAGTCTTTCTTTAATTCCTTCATAATATCTTCCGCTTTTTCAGCGATTACGATAATGAAATAGTTTCCACTTTCATATTCTTGACGATTTTTTACCAATTCATATTGATCAGGCAAATAAGTAGACCATGTATCTTCATTTGTTTTCATACGTTGATCTAGGGCTTTTTTAATTACATCTTTTTTTCCATCTTTCGCTTCTATCATAATGATTTCTGTAGCTTGTACATTCATCATAGGAATTGCGATAGCATATTGTTCTACATCCGCTACATCGATTTGAAACAAGTCTTTTAAAACTTGATCATCTACTTCCATAGTCGCAGGCAATTCATCTGCCTTACTTTCTAAAATAGTACTTACTGCTTTCTTTACATCAACATCATTTCCTTTGCTGGAACATCCACTTAAACATAACATTCCAACGACAAAACATAACAATATTTTTTTCATAGTATCCTCCATACTTAAGATGTCTATATTTTAACATGGTTATACTTCTTAGGCTACTATACAATTATAAAAATAAGGAGATTATATAAGGGATAGCAAAAAATCGCATATTAGATATCAGAATTCATTGACCTTGTAATATTTGTGGTATAAAATAAAAGCAGTTATACGACTGACGGAAGTGGAATTGACCACATGAAGTATAATCGTAAGTGAGCCGACCGTCTGGGTGAAGAGTCCAGAAATATCGGCTCTTTTTCTATGGAAAGGAAGAATTTATATGAAAGAAATGGAATTAAAGTACGGTTGTAATCCAAATCAAAAACCCGCAAGAATTTATACGAAGAATCATGATTTACCAATTCAAATTTTAAATGGAAAAGCAGGGTATATCAATTTATTGGATGCTTTGAATAGTTGGCAATTGGTAAAGGAATTAAAAGAAGCTACGGGTTTACCAGCAGCCGCAAGCTTTAAACATGTGTCTCCTGCAGGAGCTGCTGTTTACGTGCCAATGGATGAAACTTTGAAACAGATTTATTTTGTGGATGGAGTGGAGTGTACACCAATGGCTAGCGCATACATGCGAGCTCGTGGAAGTGATCGTATGTCTAGTTATGGAGATTTTGCGGCACTTAGTGATGAGTGTGATGAAGCATGTGCAACCTATTTGGCTAGAGAGGTTAGCGATGGCGTGATTGCGCCTTCATATTCAAAAGAAGCACTTGAAATCCTTAAGAAAAAGAAGAAAGGGAACTATTTGGTAATACAAATAGATCCAAGCTATGTTCCAGAAGAAATCGAACGTAAAGATGTATTTGGAGTCACTTTTGAACAAGGAAGAAATAATGTGTCCATCAATGAAGACTTATTAAAAGAATTACCTACTAAGAACAAAGTGTTGAGTGAAGGTGCTAAACGAGATTTAATGATAGCACTTATTACATTGAAATACACTCAATCTAATTCCGTTTGTTATGTGAAAGATGGACAAGCTATAGGCATCGGTGCGGGTCAACAATCCCGTGTACACTGTACTAGACTTGCTGGAAATAAAGCAGATAATTGGTATTTACGTCAACATGAAAAAGTATTATCTCTTCCATTTGTAGAAGGAATACGAAGAGCAGATCGTGACAATACCATTGATGTATATATATCGGATGATTATGAAGATGTACTTGCGGAAGGAACTTGGCAAAATATCTTTACGCATAAACCAGACGTATTTACAAAAGAAGAAAAGAAGGCTTGGTTATCTACATTTACCGATGTATCTTTAGGTTCTGATGCATTCTTCCCATTTGGAGATAATATCGAACGTGCACATCGCAGTGGAGTATGTTATATTGCGCAAGCAGGTGGATCCATTCGTGATGACAATGTAATTGAAACATGTGATAAATATGATATAGCGATGGCGTTTACGCACCTTCGTTTATTTCATCATTAATTTAGAAAAAGTGGGTTTCCACTTTTTCTTTTGCGAAATACTTAGTAAACATAAGGGAATGTGGTAAAATAATTTCATATGGAGGATATTTATTTATGAAAAATGTTTTGGATCATACGCTGGCACATCAGCGATACTTTGAAGAAATGACAAGAATCCCACATGGTTCTTTTCAGGAAGGTGCGTATGCGAAGTATTTGGTTGCATTCGCAAAGGAACATCAACTTGCCTATAAACACGATGAGATGAACAACGTGATTATTTATAAAGATGCTTCAAAAGGATATGAAGATCATCCTGCACTGATTTTACAAGCACATACGGATATGGTATGTGAAAAGAATAAAGATACAGAATTTGATTTTTATAAGGATGCTTTACAACTTGTGATAGAAGATGGCTTTTTGAAAGCGAAGGGGACAACATTAGGCGCGGATGATGGAACTGGTGTTGCATATATGTTAGCCATACTTGAAGATAAAGAGGCGAAACATCCTGCACTTGAATGTATCTTTACCGTACAAGAAGAGGTTGGTTTATTTGGGGCTATGGCAATCAAAAAAGAAGATATTCACGCAAAGAGAATGATCAACTTAGATGATGGTGGAGAGAGTGCTACTTGTACAACGAGTGCTGGGGGAGTAAATGTTATATTGAAAAAAGAACGTATCTTGGTTCCTGTTAGTACACAAGGATATTCCTTAGAAGTAAAGGGTTTGTTTGGTGGACATAGTGGGGGAGAAATTGATAAAGAAAGAGGCAATGCTAATAAATTATTGGCACGTATTTTATATAAAATAGATTCCACTTGTGGATTACAGATTCATAGTATCAATGGAGGAATCAAAGACAATGCCATTCCTCGTGAAGCAGTTGCCCTGTTTGTGAGTGATGCATCTTATGAAACCATGGAAAAGCTTGTACGTACCTTTGAAAAAGAAATCAAAAAAGAATTAGAATTTAGTGATAAAGGTGTACATGTCGTATTCCAAAAAGAAGAAGTTTGTGAGGCAATGGCAACAGTAGAAAGTGAAGCACTTGTAAAACTATTGTGTGCCTTGCCAAATGGTATGCGTGCACGTAGTATGGATATCAAGGATTTGGTAACTGCCAGCAGTAATGTTGGAGTGATTGAAAGTGGAGAACACATCACCATCAATTGTTCTGTGCGTGGAGCTTTGGAGTCTTTTGTGGATATGATCGGTGATGAAGTAGAGATTCTTGGAGAAGCATTCGAATATGAAAGCGAAAGAGAAGCTCGTTATCCTGCATGGAGTTATACGAAAGAATCCCCAATGCGTGAAACGTTACAAAAAGTATGCCGCGAACTGTATGAAAAAGAGTTAGAACTTGTTGCGGTACATGGTGGATTAGAGTGTGGAGTATTCAAAGCATTGGATGAAGATATGGATATCGTGACAATGGGGCCTATTATGTTTGATATTCATACACCAGATGAGAAATTAGATCTTGCTAGTTTTGATCGTACCTTTACGTTCTTAAAAACATATCTTGAAGAATTATAGAAAAGGACTGCGAGTGCAGTCTTTTTCTTAAGCATCTTACTTGTATATAGTTCTTTTTCATAGTATGTTTTTCATAGAAATAGTATCCTATAGCCAAAAGCGAGAGGTTATATAAATCCATATGATACATCAAGAAAGAAACAGAGGTATACATTTATGGAATTTTTAGAAGCAGTAAAATACAGACGTAGTCAATATGATATTAGTAATGAATCACCACTTACAAAGCAGGAAATCGAGAATGTGTTAAAAGATATGATGACCTATGTTCCTTCTGCATTTCATTCGCAAACATCACGAACAATATTACTATTTGATGATGCACATCAAAAGCTTTGGTCAATCGTAAAATCAACCTTGCAAGCAATCGTGCCAGAAGATAAATTTGCGCCAACTGAAGCAAAAATAAGTGCATTTGCGAAAGGCTATGGGACGATCTTATTTTTTGAAGATATGGATGTTGTAAAAGAATTACAAGAAAGTTTTCCTTTTTATGCTGATAATTTTCCAGTATGGTCGAATCAAAGTTCTGGTATGTTGCAATATGCAGTTTGGACTGCTCTTTCTTCCAAGGGTTTAGGGGGTACATTGCAACATTATAACCCACTCATTGATGAAGCGGTCATGCAGGAATTCGATTGTCCATCAAACTGGAAACTACTTTCTCAAATGCCGTTTGGCAAGCCTATGAGTAAGCCTAAGGATATTACGTATATGCCCATAGCAGAGCGTATGATTGTAAGAGGGATAACAAAATGATGAAGGTTATAAAAAGCGAGCAAATGGGGAAGAGCGAGCGAGGATGGTTGCATAGTACATTTCATTTTTCATTTGCGGAATATTACAATCCTAAAAACATGCATTTTGGAGCGCTACGTGTTGTAAATGATGATATCTTTGATGCAGGTAACGGATTTGATACACACCCACATAAAAATATGGAAATTATTAGTTATGTGATTGATGGAACACTTACGCATCAGGATAGTATGGGGAATCGTAGAGAACTAACGCGTGGACAAGTACAATATATGAGTGCAGGTACAGGGGTCTTTCATAGTGAACATAATTTGGGTAAAGAACCTCTACGTTTTTTGCAAATATGGATACTACCAGATAAAAATGGATATGCACCACAATATGGAGATTATCCTTATCGGTGGGAAGAGCGTAAAAATCAATGGCTATGCATTGCATCAAATACTTTGGACAATTCTTCAGTAGTGCTTCATCAAGATGTTGCTATATCTGTTTTAAGTCTTGATAAAGGAAAAAGGCAAGCATATTCTTGTAAAGCGGGAAGGATGCTATACCTCATTCAGTTAGAAGGAAGTGGCAGGATAAAGGATCAAGTGCTTACAAGTAAGGATGCAGTAGAATTGAAAGAAGAAGACTTAGATATTTGTGCGCTTAGTGATGCTCACTATATAATATTTGATCTTGTAGCAAATTAAATAATTTCTACAAGAGTAAGCAAAACTTTTTTGAAAAGGTTTTATCGTAGTGATAGGCGAAGAACTGTAAATGCAGTTCTTTTTTTTTGACAATAAAACTTGGTATAAATCATTGACAAGTAAACTTGGCAATGATAGTATAAAGGTGAACATAAAACATCATGAACTAAGGAGGTTGTTTGTTATGGAAAAAGACGATATACTAAAAAAAGCGAAGAAGAATGCTTCGCTTGATGAGGGAGAAGAGCATTACGCATCCTTAAGTGTAAAGGTTGGTTATGGTATATTTGGTATCCTATTTCCCATCTTTTTGCTCGGTACCGAATTTGTAGATGGCTCTTTTGCAGTGGCATTCTTATTATTCTCTATCGCCTTGGGCTTTTATGCGCCGCGTTGTTATTATAAAGCTAAATTTAAACAAGATAATTTATATTATTTTTTAAGTATTGTTTCACTAGTGTTGGTGGTCCTATTTGTTGGATTATATTTTTATACAATTACAAGGTAAGGAAGTTTTAATAACATCTTTTGTGTATATTTTTCATTGCTTTGAAAGCATTTGAGAAATAAGGGAATGAAGTAGGTGGTGTAGGAGGTAGATTATGGATGATAAGTTAGTATTATATAATCGTTTGAAAGAAACAAGAGCAGAAAAAAAGCTATCACAGAGCGATCTTGCTGAAATGGTTGGAGTATCGCGTAATACCATCAGCTCTATTGAGGTCGGACAATTTAATCCGACTGCTAAGCTAGCATTGATCTTGTGTGTAGCGTTGGATAAGAAGTTTGAAGATTTATTCTACTTTGAGTAAGCGTGTTGTATATACGCTTTTTTTTACTATAAGGTGTCTTTTGGTCGGGGCATTAGAAACATTAATGCTTTTTGATCAATTGTAATTTTGGGGTTTTCCATATTTGCAATTTCTCCATCAATGTTCATAGTCAATGGCTTATTCGCAATAAGTTCCACCTCTTTACATCTTCTAAAGATGACTATATCTGGAATCTCGAGATGTTGTCCAAGTTTATAAATGTTAACAAGTTTTAAAACTTTCCATCTGGAGACGCGTTTTACACATATGAAATCTAATAAGCCATCTTGGACATCTGCTTGAGGTGCGGCATGATATCCACCACCATAGTATTGCGCATTGGCAATGACCGCAAAGATATATGTATCATTGGGAAAGACTTCACCATCTACTTTATATGAAAATTGATGATCCATAGAAGTAAAGAAACAATAGGCAAGGGATAAGTTATAAGCACCTTGTCCACTGATCAACGGCAGATTTTTGAATTTGCTTACATTTTCAGCGATAGCACTATCCAAACCCGTTGAAATTAGGTTGATACTAACGATATCTTTTATTCTCATTAAATCGATGACTTCTTCTCTTGCGAATATTTGACGTTCGATATCTAGAAAATCATCCATCGTATATTCCTTAAATGTTTTTATAAAATCATTGCCTGTTCCAATAGGGAGTACACCAACGGCACAATGAGGGTGTCCATAAGCACCATTTACAACCTCAGTTAATGTTCCATCACCACCACACGCATAAAAACGCAGACGAGTTGTATAAGTCTGTGCCATGGTTTTGGTATAGGTAGTTGCTTCTCCTAGCGCTTCGCTGATGTGGATGATCAAATCATTTTGTAAGTTGTGTTTTTTAAACACGGTAGTAATCATTTCACTTAATTGTTTTGAACGATCTACTTTACCTGCGGTAGGGTTTATAATAAATATATATTTCATAAAAAAAGTATAGCATATTCTTACATGAAACAGTACACTTATATGATTGTTAGAAAAAAAGCAGAGGAATATCTTAAGATTTCTGAAATATCTGAATTTATTTAACGGATTTTAATGGGCTATGGTATAATGTTATCGCATATATTTACAAGTATGTTTCGCATATGGTATTCGTTTATGCAATAGTTGAAAGGAAGTTACGATTCATGATTATACGTTCAATTGATTCCATCATTGCGATGTTGGATGCAGATTACATAGAAAATGGAAGTATTGAAGATAAAATTATGGGAGTTTGTATTGATTCTCGTAAAGTAGTAGAAGGAAATTTATATATCCCTATTCGTGGAGTAAACAACAATGGGCATGTATATACTTCGCAAGCAATAGCACAGGGTGCAAAAGCAGTTTTATGGGAAAGAAGAGAACCAAATCCTCCTGTAGAAGTACCTGTGATACTAGTAGAAGATACAACCAAAGCATTACAGGAGTTAGCAAAAGCATATCGTAACCAGTTAGAGATGAAAGTCGTAGGAGTAACTGGAAGCAATGGAAAAACAAGTACCAAAGATATTCTTTCTTCTGTACTTGCGAAACATTATCGTACACAAAAAACATTAGGAAACTATAATAATGAAATTGGAGTACCTTTAACTTTGTTGTCTTTTTCAGATGATGTAGAAGTGGGTGTTGTGGAAATGGGCATGGAGAATTTGGAAGAATTGTCATTTCTAACGCATATTGTAGAACCTGACATTGCGATTATTTCAAATGTAGGTACTGCGCATCTTGAAAACTTAGGTAGTATGGAGAACATTGCGAAGGCAAAGCTTGAAATTACAGAGGGTTTAAAAGAAAATGGACTCTTTTTATACAATGGAGATCAAACGCTTTTACAACAAGCAGTACGAGATGCACAGTTGCCTGGACATATCGCGATACGTACCTTTGGACAAGGGGAACAAAATGATTATATCGTGAGTGATGTAAAACAACTTGCGGATGGACTTGATTTCGCTATTAACAAAGAGAAGTTCCATTTGGATATGATAGGGAAACATCAAGCGATGAACGCAACAGCTGCATATATTGCCGCAAAAAGCCTTGGGTTAAGTGTAGAGGAGATTCAAGAAGGATACGCTTCTATTGAAAAGACTGGGTTACGTAATGAACTTGTAAAAGTGAAACAATGTTTGATTCTAAATGATTCTTATAAATCCAATCCACAAAGTGCGATTGCGGCTTTAGAAACGATGGAAGAATTTGCATATGATTATAAAATTGCTATTTTAGGAGATATGTTAGAATTGGGTGATACGAGTGATCTCATTCACTATACACTTGGAAAAGATTTACAAGCATTTCATGTACAGGAAGTACTAACCATTGGAGATATGGCGCGTTATATTGCACAAGGAGCAAATAACTATTTAGAAGATGTAGAAGTTCGACACTTCCAAAACAAAGAAGATTTATATACGTATGTAAAACCATATATGGATAAAGAATGCATGATGCTAGTGAAAGGCTCTCGTGGTATGAAATTAGACGAATTGGTAGATGCACTTGTGAAAGAAGAGGAATGACAATGAAGAAAATTAAATTAGCGATTATATTTGGTGGAAAATCTAGTGAATATCCAGTATCTTTACATTCTGCTGGAAGCTTGATTCGTAAGATTGATAAAGAACGTTATGATTTAGTTCTTGTGGGTATAAGTCAAGATGGAAAATGGTATTTATATAATGGAGATGTAGAAAGTATTGATCACGATACATGGTTACAAAATGATACTACTTGTGCATGTGTATTGTCCTGTAGTGAAGCTTATAAGGGATTCTTGAAACTAAAAGAAGATGGAACATTTGAAACAATCGCAGTGGATTGTATCTTCCCAATTCTACATGGTAAAAATGGAGAAGATGGAACGATTCAAGGATTGTTTGAACTCAGTGGCATTCCTTATGTTGGATGTGGACATATGAGTTCTTCTGTTTGTATGGATAAAGAAATGACACATATCATATTAGAACATGCAAGTGTACCTTGTGCTCCTTATATTTGTGTATACAAAGAAATAGATATGGATTATAAAGCAATCTATGAAAATGCTGTAGAAACATTAGGGTTACCAATATTTGTGAAACCATGCAATGCGGGAAGTAGTTTTGGAATTAGTAAAATTCAAGAGTTTGAGGGATTTGAAAAAGCTATGGAAGATGCGTTTTATCATGATGGAAAAGGTAAATTGGTACTTGAAACAACGATTGAAGGGTTTGAAATTGGTTGTGCAGTTATGGGGAATCATGACATATTTGCAGGGAATGTAGATGAAATTGAAACCAGTGCACCATTCTTCGATTATGAAGGAAAGTATCAAATGGTAGATTCTCATATCTATTGTCCAGCAAGAATCAGTGAAGCGTTAAGAGAAGAAGCACGTGTATTAGCAAAACGTGCCTATAAAGCTTTAAACTGTACTGGTATGACACGTGTGGATATGTTTAAAACACCAGAGAATAAGATTGTGATTAATGAAGTGAATACAATTCCAGGATTTACCGATACATCACGTTATCCTACAATGATGAAAGAAGCGGGGATTATGTTCCCGGATTTGATTGATCGTTTAGTAGATTTAGCAATGAACAAACAATAAAGAGGTGAGGACCGTGCTTGAGAGTGATACAAGATCATGGCTTGAGATTCATTTGTCCAATATCGGACATAATATCAAAGAAATACAAAAACTGATTCCATCATCAAGTAAGATTATGGCAATCGTTAAAGCAAATGCATATGGACATGGAGATATTGCTTGTGCAAAAGAATTAGAGAAATGTGGCATTGATTTCTTCGGTGTCAGTAGTGTGGATGAAGGGATTACCTTACGTGAGAATGGTATTCACTCCCCAATTTTAATACTAGGATATACTCCTTCTGTACATTTTCATTATCTTCATGAAAAAAACTTGTTACAGACCTTTGTATCTTTGGAATATGCACAAAAAGTAGATGCTTATTGTGCACAACATCAAGTGTGTATCAAAGGGCATGTAAAAGTAGATACAGGTATGTCAAGGATTGGGATTGTTGCGCAAGAGCATGAATACCATATTGAAGACATTAAACAAGTGTATCAACTACAACATATAGAAACTTGTGGAATCTTTTCTCACTTTAGTGTGAGTGATGGTTTAGAAGAAGACAATGTAGCCTATACGAAACAACAGAAGATTATGTTTGATCGTGTTCTACAGGATTTAAAAGAGGCAGGGATCGAGGTAGGAACACGTCATTTACAAAATAGTTATGGAATTTTAAACTATCCTGAACTATCCTATGATTATGTAAGACCTGGTTTGTTATGGATGGGTGTTACTAGCGATGATGCAGTTAAAATCAATACCGCTCCTAACTTTTTACCAGTCATGGAGTGGAAAGCGAATGTATCCTTAGTGAAAACCATCCAAAAGGGTGTTAATGTGAGCTATGGAAGGCATTTCAAGGCATCTAAGCCAACAAAAGTCGCATCGTTATCTGTTGGGTATGCAGATGGTTATCCACGCTGTGTATCAAATAAGGATAGCCATGTGTTGATCCATGGAAAAAAAGCAACCATCATTGGAAACATCTGTATGGATCAGATGATGATTGATGTAAGTGATATTGATGATGTAAAAGAGGGAGATGTAGTGACCTTGTTTGGGAATGATCAAGAAGAACATCTAAGCATTGATGAACTTACTCGATTAGCAAATACCATTAACAATGAAACTCTTTGCTGGATCAGCGCAAGAGTGCCAAGAATCTACAAATAGCCGATCAAGGCTATTTTTTATGAAGGAGAGAGAATATGCAAAAAAAGAATTATTATGCGATAGATATTGCGAAATTTGTAAGTGCATTGCTTGTCATATGCATTCATACAGCACCACTTGTAGATATTAATATGGACGCGAACTTTGTCCTTGTACAAGTATTATCACGTGTGGCAGTACCATTCTTCTTTATCACTTCAGGTTTCTTCTTTTTTCAGAAAATTGATTTGCAAAGAGAATGGAACGATTATGAAAATATACAAGTATTAAAACACTATTTAGGAAGGCTCTTTAAAATCTATGTCATTTGGACGATTCTTTATCTTCCATTTACCTACTGGATTATGCGATCAGGGGATGGTGTTACATTTGCGGCGATCTTACGTTATGTGCGAGATTTCTTCTTTATGGGAAGCTTTTATCACTTGTGGTTTTTACCAGCACTTATGTTTGCGGTATTTGCTGTTTATTATTTGGTTACCATGTTAAATGTAAAGAAAACGATTTGGATTACCCTTCTATTGTATTTGATTGGAATGATGGGAAATGTATATCCAAAATTATTAGAAGGAATTCCAGTTGTGGACTTTATATGGAAATACTATGTAGATATTTTCTCTACCACTCGAAATGGATTGTTTTTTGGAATGATATTTATAGCACTTGGAGCATATTTCTCTAAACATATGCTCTATGTGAAGAAACCAGTGTTATTTGTAGGTTTTTTGATTTCTCTAGCGTTATTGTTTGGGGAATGTTATCTATTGAAAGCAAATGGCTTTATGAGTGATTTAGCAAGTATGTATGTGATGTTAATCCCTTGTGTAAGCTTCTTGTTTTTATGGTTGAAACGTATCGATCTTCAAAAACAAAAAATATACCAAACACTTCGACAGATGTCATTGTTGGTATATGTATCACATATCATGTTTGTCAGCGTCCTAATATGGACAATGCCAGAGTTGAATTCCTTATTAGGATATTTCATTTCTGTTGCGGCAAGCTTGGTATTCTCTTATGTGATTCTTTGGATATCTAGAAGAATCCATATACTAAAAGCAGTATACTAAGGACGAGGTGAATGTATTGATAAGAATCCAACAGCTAAAACTATCTCTAGATGAGGAACTAACAATTCTTCCAATAAAGATTGTAAAGAAATTACGTATTCCAGAAGAAGAGTTATTATCCTATCATATAGTGAAAGAAAGTATTGATGCACGTAAAGCAGAAGATATTCATTTTACATATACCGTGGATTGTAAAGTAGCAAATGAAACAAAGCTATTAAAGTATAAAATGAAAGATGTATCAAAAGCTGTGAAAGAACGTTACCATATGCCCAAAAAAGGTGTAGTCGGTTTAAAGCATCGCCCAATCGTCATTGGGTTTGGCCCAGCGGGTATGTTTTCAGCATTGTTGTTAGCACAACTTGGGTATCAACCTTTGGTGTTGGAACGTGGAGAATGCGTTGAAAAACGTGTGAAAAGCGTAGAACGTTTCTGGAAAGAAGGTGTTCTTGATCCTTCTAGTAATGTACAGTTTGGAGAAGGTGGAGCAGGTACATTCTCTGATGGAAAATTAACCACTCGTGTAAAAGATACAAGAATTATTAAAATATTAGAAGAACTGGTACGCTTTGGTGCACCAGAAGAAATTTTATATCAGGCACATCCTCATATTGGTACAGATTATTTAAGAAATATTGTGAAACAAATGAGAGAAGAAATTATTCGATTAGGTGGAGAAATTCGTTTTGAAACGAAGGTAGAAGATTTCGTAATCGAACAGGGTGAACTTGTAAAAGTAATTGCCAATGGAGAAGAAATCCCTTGTGAACAAGCTATCCTTGCGATTGGTCATAGCGCAAGAGATACTTTTGAAACGTTAATGGATCGTGGATTTTCTATTCACGCCAAAGCATTTGCGATTGGCGCAAGAATCGAACATCCTCAAACCTTAATCAATCAAGCACAATATAAACAACATGCGGATCATCCACGCTTAAAGGCTGCGGACTATCGTCTTGTACATACAGCAAGCAATGGAAGAGGTGTATACACCTTCTGTATGTGTCCTGGTGGTAGTGTTGTACCTTCTACATCCATTGAAGGTGGAGTTGTAGTGAATGGAATGAGTGAACATGCGCGGGATCAAGAAAACGCAAACAGTGCAGTTCTTGTACAAGTGCGTACTTCTGATTTTGATGATGATCCTAGAAAAGGAATACAGTTACAAAGTGACATAGAGAAAAAAGCGTATCAACTAGCAGGAAGTAATTATCATGCACCTGTACAACTTGTGAAAGACTTTCTAGCAGGGACTCCATCCACAACCGTTGGTTGTGTGAAACCTAGTTATACATTAGGCGTTACGCCTTGTAACTTACAAGACATCCTTCCAAGTTATGTATACGAAGCGATGCAAGAGGGAATTGTGAATTTTGATCGTAAAATCAAAGGATTTGCGATGGATGATGCAATACTTACGGGAGTGGAAACAAGAAGTTCTTCTCCACTACGCATTGAACGAGAAAAAGATACATGCAACTGCATTTCTGTAAAAGGAGTATATCCTTGTGGAGAAGGCGCAGGATATGCTGGTGGTATTGTATCTGCGGCAATCGATGGATTGCGATGTGCAGAAAAACTAATCGAACTATATCAATACGAAAAAAAGTAACGTTATGTTACTTTTTTTGTACCTTTAATCGATACGAACCTTTGACATTAATTGTTTCATATGTTGGATGAACTCATTGAAATCCTGCATTTGTAATAGTTCTCTTACATGTACAGGTTCACTTAATATTTCAATAATTTCTTCGAAGATTTCAGAGAATACTTTTCTGGAATCTTCATTGATTCCAATTAAGGCGATGATATGTACTGGATGTGATCCCCATGGAATTGCTTCTTCACTTATCGCAATGGATATAAAACTAGACTTTGTATTCTTCGATAAAGAATGAGGAACTGCAACATCTTCAAAGGCCGTGCTCGACATATGCTCTCTTGCGAGTACATCCTCATAGAAGGATGTTTCCGTATAATCGAGCTTTACAACATCTCTACACATGATTTCTAGTGCTTCTTCTTTATCCTTAAAGGAAGGGTTTTTATAGAAGAGACGTTGATCAAAGAAATTCATCAAATATGCTTTTAACGCATTTCCTTTCTTTGTTTGGCTGATGCGTTCAATCGCATCTCGTATTGCGCGAGTATCTTTTTCTGTAAGGAAGGGGTGTATAGTAACAGAAGCGTTCGCAAAAGGCATGTCAATCGTAGATATAATTAGGTCTGCGTGTAATAAACCAGGGTTGTAATTGTTAATGGAGATGGCATATTTCATATTGATACGTTGATCAAATTGTCGCATGATTTTATCTAATACATTCTTATGAATGGAATAATAATCTGCATAAATAAAGGCACACGTCACTTTGTTTTTACTTTGTACATTATTTTCAAAGTAGCTTCCGATATGAAAGGCAATAAAGGCAATTTCATCCTCATTTAAAACTACTTGATAATCTCGTTTAAATTCTTGTGCGATAAAGACTGCAATATCATAAATCAATGGATACGATGTTTTGATTTTAGCGGTTAAAGGGTTCTTGGCATAATATTCATTTTCTACGCGATTAAATAAGTTTTTGACATGTACAGTAAACTTCGTTATAAAGTCTTCATCAAAAGCATCTAAATAGTAATTACGTTCCACTTTTCGTATGACATTATGGGCAATATCAATAAATTTTTGTTCGATGTATTCACTAATATTTTCTGAAGTAATAAAGGAATAATCCAATATCGTTGTATGATTGGATATAATCAATACCAAATTGTACAACTCTGTATCATTGATTTTAACATCATAGGTTGTTTCTATAAAACTTTGAATTTGGGTGCTCACTTGATATTGTTTACTCTTTTTCACTCTATCTAAATCAATTTCATCTTTCATAATGCATCCATTGCGGATACGATCAATCATGATGATGAGGTGCAGTGCTGTATTGTTTAGGGTATAATCATTCGCAAATATATCATTTTGTGAAAATATATCTCTTATATTTTTTCGAAAATCCCAAAAATGATAATGGAATGTCAGTAGTTGAACTTCATCTTTCAGGATAAAGTTATCATAACTATCAGAAGATATGAGGTGACTCATGAAGGTACGCTTGTTCATTTCATTTCCTTCTACCAACAACATATTCTTATTGCGAATCAAATGTAAATTGTGATCGCGTAGAATGCTTCGGATTTCTTTTAAATCAGTTTCAATCGTCGCACTACTTACAAATAGTTCGTCGCTTAAATCAAAGATATCATATCCTTCTTTGATACAAATTAACTTTTGTAGGATATAGTTCTTCCTTGTTTCTGGAGTTTCGATGGTACGTGTTGGTGTATGTTCTTGTATATCTGCATATAGGCCTTGATCCATACAATATCCACGATAGTTGGAAAGGATGACAGAAGCATTATAAAACGCATTGATATTTACTACATACTTACGAATCTGACGAGTGGATACGCCTAGCTTATCGGCTAGTTCTTGTGCAGGGACATATCGTTCTTCACGCTCATCTCGTAACAATATGACCAACTGATCTTGTTTTTTTATTTTCATATGTTCACCCCAATGAAAAGACAGTATTGTCCTATTATGCTACCTACAGTATATAAAAGAAGCTTCCTTGATACAAATGGAATTAGTTCCCATCTAGAGGAACTTTTTTTATTTGAAGGAATTTTTACAATCCTATATGCTTGAAGTGTAAAGAGAGGAAAGGAGGTTAGAAACATTTCGTGAAAGACAGAAAAAGAGATACATCCCCTCAAACTTGTACGCTCATACAGTCAGTAGATATATCTCAAATATAGTTTATCATCAATCGTAATGAATTTCACGAAAAATTTCACAAAAAGGAGAGATTAGAATATGAAAAACATTTTATTAGTATGCGGAACTGGTGCTTCCAGTGGCTTTATGGCAAAAAATATCCGCGTTGCCGCAAAAAACGAAGGATTTGAAATAGGTGTGAAAGCACGAAGTGATTCTGAAGTAGAAGATTATATTGAGGAAATCGATCTATTATTGGTAGGACCACATTTAAAGTATATGCTTCATGACCTAGAGGAAATTGCAGATCCTTATGATGTTCCAGTAAGAATCATTGATGAAAATGCTTATGGATCATTGGATGGAGCGGCTGTATTAAACTCTATCAGAAAAGAACTAGACATTTAAATAAAAGAGGAGAAATTTTATGAAATCATTTATGAATTGGATGACAGATGTATTTGCGCCAAAGATGAACAAAATTGCAAGAAACCCATGGCTTGCCTCTGTACAAGAATCAATTCTTGCGGCAATGCCACTTATCTTAATTGGTTCCTTTGCGACTGTATTTAATATTATTAGAGACTTTGTACCACAAATGCCAGATATTTCGATGTTGAGCAGTTTCTCATTTGGACTACTTTCCATCTTCTTGGCATACTTAATTCCATCTACTCTTATGGAGAAGAAAAAACACAAGAAAACAGCAAAACAAGCAGGTATGGCAGGAATTGCCTTCTTCTTAATGATTGTGTATCCTACCTTCGATGATGCTGGGAATATCCAAATTGTATTCTCAAACTTAGGTACTGGAGGTATGATTGCTTCACTTGTAGCGGGTCTATTTGTTGGAGCTGTGATGAATCAATTCGCAAAACATTCATTCTTTAAAGAAGATAGCGCATTACCAGACTTTATAACGGTATGGTTTGATACTTTGATTCCTATTACAATCTGTCTTGTCATTGGATTTATCTTCACATTCACATTAAAGATTAGTATCTTCGATGTAATCTATGAAGTATTCACACCATTTATTTCTATTGGACAATCCTTCTGGGGATTTGTTCTACTAAACTTCATTGGATATGCATTCTTATATACCTTCGGTATTTCTACATGGGTAATCTATCCAATTACATCCGCAATCTGTTTACAAGGAATGGGTGATAACATGGCTGCAGTTGCGGCAGGAAATGCACCTACCTTCATCCATACAAGTGAAACCACTAATTTATTCCTACTTGGAGGTGGTGGTACTACCTTAGCACTTGCGGTTATGTTATTAGTGCTTGCGAAATCAAAGAAATTACGAGTAATTGGAAAATCAACATTTGTACCTTCTTTATGTAATATCAACGAACCATTGATTTTCGGTGCACCAGTTGCCTTTAACCCATTGTTAATGATTCCTATGTGGATTATTGGATTAATCTCACCAATGATAGTTTACGCGGCTTTAGCATGGGGCTGGGCTCCAATTCCTGCAGAAACATTTGGATTTTGGTATTTACCTAGTCCAATCGTTGGATACATGGTCACAAAATCATTAAATGGAGCAATTCTTGTTATGGTAATCTTCGCGATTTCTTGGGTGATTTATTATCCATTCTTCAAAATTTACGACAAGCAAGTTTGTGAAGAAGAAAGAGCAGAACAAGAAAAGAAAGAAAAACTAGCTGCGAAGAAAGCAGCACATAGAGAAGAAATAGAAGAAAGTGTATAAGGGGGAATTCCTATGAAAAAAGTAACACCAGAAGAACTAAACAGTGCGGCAATGCAGATGATTCTGCATGCCGGCAACTGTCGAAATTTATTAAATGAGGCAGTACATGATACAGAAGATGGCGTTGATGTAAATGCTGTGAATGCGAAACTAAAAGAAGCAAAAGATGAAATCACGATTGCGCATAAAGTACAAACGGATATGATTCAAAGTACGATAGAAGATGAGGAACTACAAACAACCTTACTCTTTACACATGCACAAGATACCTTAATGACCATCAATTCAGAAGTAAATATGACCAATCATATCATTCGTATGATTCGAAAAATAGAAGAAAAGGTGGGCAAATTATGATAAAAACTCCAACCGGCTTCCCTAAGGATTTCTTATGGGGAGGGGCCATTGCGGCAAATCAAGCAGAAGGTGCATGGAATGAAGATGGAAAAGGTCCATCTATCGCAGATATCGAAATTTTACCTGAAGAATATAGTCGTACAAGTATTGTAGGCTTTAAACATAGCAAAGAAGAAATTGATGAAGCACTACAAGATAGCGTAGGATACTATCCTAGAAGAAGCGCAATTGATTTCTATCATACATACAAAGAAGATTTGGCTCTTATGAAAGAAATGGGTTTCAGGTGTTTCCGCACTTCCTTCAACTGGACACGCATTTTTCCAACAGGAGAAGAAACACAACCTAATGAAGCAGGTCTACAATTCTATGATGATTTGTTGGATGAAATGATTTCACTAGGTATAGAACCAGTTATGACCATTTCTCATTATGAAATACCAGTGAATTTAGTTACGAAATATAACGGATTCAAAAGTCGTTATGTAATGGAATGCTTTGTAAAATATTGCGAAGTACTATTTAAACGATATCAATCCAAAGTAAAATATTGGATTGTATTCAATCAAATAAATTCCCTTGGAGGATGGGGGGAATTCTCCTCTCTTGGACTTATGGAGGGATATACTTTGAGTGATGTATATCTAGGTGTTCATCATCAATTTATCGCAAGTGCAATGGCTACAAAAATCGCGCATGAAATCAATCCTAATCTACAAATCGGGTTGATGACAGGGGATGATACAAGCTATCCAGCTAGTTGTGATCCAAAGGATGTGTTCGCAGCAACACAAGCTAATCAAATGGGTGTATATTTCTATAGTGATGTTTTATTAAGAGGATATTATCCAGAGTATGCGCTACGTTTCTTTAACGAGAATCAAATTGATTTCGAAATGAAAGAAGAAGATATGAAACTGTTAAAAGAAAACACAGCTGATTATTTATCCTTCTCTTACTATTTTACACGTACAACAAAAGCGGGTATGAAAGAACCACAACCCAATCCTTATTTAGAAAAATCCATTTGGGGATGGGCAATCGATCCTCTTGGATTCCGTAATTCTTTGAATCAGTATTGGGATCGCTACCATGTACCTATGTTTATCGCGGAAAATGGACTTGGCGCAATTGATGAAGTTGTGGATGGTAAAGTACATGATGATTATCGTATTTCCTATTTAGAAGGAAATATACGCGCTATGAAAGAAGCTATTAAAGATGGTGTAAATGTATTTGGTTATGCGTCTTGGGGTCCAATTGATATCATCAGTTGTTCACAAGGCGAAATGAGTAAACGTTATGGATACATTTATGTAGATATCGATGATCGAGGAAATGGTACAAAGAAACGCTTACGTAAAGATTCCTTCTATTGGTATCAAGAAGTCATTAAAACAAATGGTGAACAATTATAATGATTAGAAAAGGGTGTAGCGAAAGCTTCCCCTTTTTTGGAAAGGGGTTGTATGAAGAAAACGATTCAGAAGAATGCTGTAATTGTAGTAGAAACACTATTTTCTACTTGTATATGTGCGATTGGGGTTGCGTTGTTTGTAGAGGTAGGATTAGGAAGTGATACCATTGATGTATTTGTGGATGGATTACATCGTACGTTAAATATTTCCTTAGGAAGAGCAGATCAATTATTTTCTATTTTCTTTTTAGTTTTTGCATTGTTGGTAAATCGACGTTATATCGGTTGGCCTTCTATTTTGTATACTTTGTTAATAGGGTTTGCGATTGATTTTTTCAACGTGTTTATCATCCCTATGAATCTTAGTGAACAATCTTTCATCATACGATTTTTATGTATCATTCTTGCACAGTTAAGCTTTGGCATGTCCTATGCGATCTTTCAAACTGTAGAACGTGGGATGAATATGGTGGATGCGGTTATCTATTTCTTTGTTGTACGTTTTAAATTATCCTATGTATGGATAAGAACTTCATTGGATATTGTATTCTTTCTCTGTGGTTTCTTATTAGGTGGAGTCATCGGTATTGGAACCGTATTATCTGCATGTCTTACGGGGATAACAACAAGATGGTTATATAAACGCGTTGTGCAATTAAAGAATAATTCGAAGATGTATCGTTCCCTCTTTGAAAGAAAGGAACTATTAAAATGAAATGTATAGCAAGTGATTTAGATGGCACTCTTTTATTAGAAGACAATACCATGAGTATGAAAACAAGAGAGATGTTAAAAGAACTCGAAGAGAAACAGATATTGTTTCTAGTTTGTACAGGAAGAAGCTATATGGATTTTCGAAGTGCCTTTCCAACAGATATAAAGGTACCAGCCATATTATTAAACGGAGCTTTATACGTAGATGCTCTTGGAAATGAGATTTTATCATATCCGATGCAAGATGAATATATAAAGAACATAGAAGAAACCATAGTAAACCATCATTTACCGTGTCTTTACTTCACCTCTCGTGGAATTTATGGAAGTGGAGAATTGCAAGGTATGATGGACTGTGTAAAAGCATATTATCATCCAGATTATCAAGGAGAGTATTTCATGGAACCTGTTCATATTGTGGATAGCTATACACAAATACATGAACCTATTTTAAAAATGGAAACCATGTGTGTAAATCTAGCATTTATTAGACAAGTGAAGGATGAATTACACATGTTTGAACATTTACAAGTTTCCTCTTCTTTGCCGTACAATATTGAGATAACCGCAAAGGGTGTAAATAAAGCCTCTATGCTTCAAAGAGTACTAGCTTATCAACAACTAGCAAAGGAAGACTTATTATATTTTGGAGACAGCAATAATGATCTAGAAGTCTTTCAACAATTTCCATATACCATCGCAGTACATAATGCATGTGATGAGATAAAAAAAGAGGCATATGAAATTTGTGGAACCTGTGAAGATGATGGAGTAGCTCAATATATAAAAGAAAAAGTATCACAGATGGCGTAAAGCCCTGGGATACTTCTTTTTTAGCATCAAGATTGCTTTAGATAATAGATGAACACTCGTTAATACAATGACAATCTGTATCCAATAATGACCTTCAAAACGATCAAAATGCAAGAATACCATCGTCGCAAAATATATTACAAAAGGATGTACTAAATAATAATATTTATAGTATTCACGATATGGAATTGTTTTCTTTGTTTTAAAGAATGGCTTTGTGTGAATGAGAGTAATAAAGAGATAATACACCAATGGGATACAAGATAATAAAATATTACTATCTAAACGATCGATGGTTTGTAGGATTAAGGCTTCTGCCACTAACAACACACAACACAACAAGAGCTTTAAAAAAGCATAGGATACATAAGTTTTTTCTTTTGTGCCGATGTAATATCCAAGCGCAACATAAAACAAACCAAAGAATAAGAAATTGCGGGTTGTATAGAAAATCTGGAAGTAATATGTAGATAGAAAGTGTTGTAACTGATCAGGTAGAAAACCAAAGTATGTTTCTGTTGCGCCTAAGAGTAAGAGAAGGAACGAAATTACCAATAATGGTTTCATAGGGAAACGCTTCATCCATCCTCTTAAGACAATCATCGCGAGTAACAGCGCAGGAAAGTACCAAAGGTGATAAAAGGTACCAGTATAGAAGAATCCCACAAGGATAGCTAAAGGGAAGGCTGCAGGAGGTAATTGTATGTTTAGCGTTTCTAACGCTTCTATTCCAAATGGCAGATAAATAATACTCCAAACAAGATAGAACTTTAAGGATCCTTTGATATAGTTTCGTATATACCCAGGGCGTTCCTGTTCTTTTTTTGCGGCGAAATAACCAGAAGTTATAAAGAACAGAGGTACACAAATTCTTCCAACGATGTAATTAAATGCTAAATCTAGATGATCATTATAACCAAGGAATGGTCTCATATGTACTAGTACAACAACGATAGACAAGGCAAATCTAGTAATATCTAGATTATCATAATGTACTTCTTTTTCATCTGCATTATGTTGGGCGTTTCTCTCTATGTACGCAAATGCAATCGACAATATCAATGCGACCAATAAAATGAAGATGGGTTCTGCATATATGCCTTGTAATACATTGAAATAACGCAATAACAAGAGAAGCGCTATAATGATAGGAGTTGTAATAAATAAGTATTTTTTCACGTTCGTCACACCTTTATATCCAATATTATAACATACTCATAGCATTTTCTATAGAGGAAGGGCATAGATTGAAATGAGAGGTGAACGCTGTGAGTAAACGTTGTCGTTTAGGGATATATGTTCTTGTTGGATGTGTGGGTGTTTTTGTATTTACGCTGCTTATAAAAATTCTATGTTTTAGTGGATTGTTTGTACCGTTACTAAAACTTGAGGGTAAACAACAAATGGAGATAGAAGTAAACACTGCCTTTGTAGATCCTGGTGTAAAGGCACGTTATCATTTAACAGACTATAGTGATGATATACAAGTAAATAGCACGTTAAACACACACAAACTTGGAACATATGAAATTACTTATGAATCAAAGGGACATCAAAAAAAGGTAACACGTGAAGTTCGTGTCGTGGATACAACGCCTCCGAAATTTCATCTAAAGGGAGACAATACTGTACGTATATTTATGAATGGTGAATTTCAAGAAGCAGGGTATGAAGTGAAGGATAATTATGATCAACAACTGCAAGAAAAAGTAACGATAAAAAATCATGTGAACAACAAGAAAAAAGGCACTTATAAGATTGAATATGAGGTAAAAGATAGTAGTGGAAATGTTGGTAAAGCTGTTCGTAAGGTACAAGTATGTGATGATCCTACAAGTGTGAAACTCTATTATAATCATGATACCTATGATAATAAAATGGAAGAGTGGTGGTTTCGCAAATCAAAAGATCACAAAAGAACCACTGCGGCACAAGATGAACAATTTCTATTGAAATATAATACCTTTTTTCAAGGACCTGATGAGAAAGTGATTTATTTAACTTTTGATGAAGGAGGCAATGACATTACCTATATCAAAGAAATTGCCGAAGTACTAAAGAAAAATGATGTACAGGCAACGTACTTCTTAACCTTGAATTATATTAGAGATAATCCAGAATTTATGAGAGAACTTGTCAAAGATGGAAATCTAATAGGTAATCATACGTGGCATCATTATGATATGACGACGCTTGCGAATGCGAGTGGTGTAGATAAGTTTGTGAAGGAAATAACTGAAACAGAAAAGACCTATATGCAAGTAACAGGAAAACCTATGGTTAAAGTATTTCGTTTTCCAAAAGGTGGAAGCAGCGAACGTGCAATGAAGATGGTGAGTGATTTAGGTTATCGTACGTATAACTGGAGTCATGCATATTATGATTATGCAAGTGATGTAAGTGGGGAAGAGGCATTAAAGACTATGATGGATCATTACCATAATGGAGCCATTTATTTGTTGCATCCAAGCAATAAAGGCAACTATGAAGCTATGGATACATTCATTAAAAATATGAAAGATTTAGGGTATACATTTAAAACAGTTGATACAATTTCAAATACCAATAAAAAATAATAACTGACAAAACACTCAATATTATATATAATGAAGCACAGGAGTGATTGTATGAAAAGAAAACATATTTATCTAATTCTGTGTTTTATTTGGATGGCCGTTATATTTTGGTTCTCTGCTCAAGTTGCGGATGATTCCCAAGGAATGAGCAATAAACTAATTGAACTAATAGATCGCATCTTCAATATAAATCTTGTGGAAAATGGTGGATGGCTATTTGATGTGGCAAGCTTCATTTTACGAAAACTTGCGCATATGAGTGAATATGCAGTCTTAGCAATCTTATTTGCTCTATATTTTAAAGAGATAAATGTACAACATTATGGTGTATATGCAATCGTGGCAGTTTTCCTATATGCTTCAACAGATGAATTTCATCAGCTTTTTGTGGAAGGCAGAAGTGGACAATTTAAGGATGTACTGATTGATACCTTTGGTGGAACACTTGGCTTTATGCTTTTACAAATATATTATAAAGTACTCATAAAATATAAAGAGAGACGCAAGACAAAGCAACTTTAGAAATTGTGATGTTATATGTTCTTAAGCAAAAAAAGTGGATTTTCCACTTTTTTTGTTTACTCTAATGTTTAACCTTAACGTACCGCTTTTTTGATGTTTTTAATAATTACATTGCTAGCGTGATGTTCTAATTTTTCACCCATAGTTTTGAACACTAACATATTCAAAAGGGCGGTTGTATCTACTACATAATGAACATTTACTTTACATTTTCCATCAACTTCTTCAAGACGTAGTGTAATGTCTGTTTTTTCACTATCATATTTTGTGTTTTGTGTTACAACATGTACTGTATATGTATCTTCGTGTAATGTAGCAGTGCAGTTTGTATCAACTTCACCTTCTCTTTGAACCCAATGTAAATCATCCTCTATACGAAGTTTTGAAAATCCTTCCGTCACAATGTGTGCAGGCTTATGTAAGACCTCCCAAACACTTTCAATTGACGCATCAATAACTTCACTAAAATCCATTGCTTTTTCCATAATGTTCTCCTTTTTATCATCTATTTCTTACATAGTATCATAAGTTTTTATACTACGACGTTTTTTTGTAAATTTTATTTTATGAAATTATGTTATATTAAAATGAAGATTGCAAATAAAAAAGCATCTTAGTCAAAGGATGTTTTCTTGACAAGATGCTTATCGAAGTAATGAATTGTTAAGCTTCTTTATTTTTAGTACTTCTATATTTAATTCCTACTGCACAAATTGCTATTTGAACAATCAAGAATGCTGCGAATAATAGTGACCATTTATCGCTCATTACCATTTGCATCGTCATATTTTCCACTAATACAAATGTAACGATTGATACAATTGGTACTATTATAGAAGCAAGTTTTTTAAAACCATTGTTTTTTTCATCTTTCTTCTGTTTAGAAAGTAGTAAGAAGATTGCTAGTATACAAGATAATCCTGTTGCGATTAAATTGAATAGTGCCCATGATCCTTCAGCTTTTGCTTTTGGTGTGGAATTGTCTTTTACTTTCTCCGGCTCAGCTTTAGGAGTTACGTCTTCTTCAACAACTACTTCTTCTTCAGGTTGAGGAGCATTTTGAGGATTGTTATTTTGAACTGGCACTGGCACAACTTGTGCTGGTGTGTTCACTACAGGTACAAATGGAGCAGGTAACACTGGAGCTGGTATTGTTGGCTGTCCAGGTGTTGGTGTTGGTGTTGGTGTTGGTGTTGGTGTTGGGACGATTGGTAAAATTAAACTACGATAGGTCGCAACAACCCTTTCATCCTTTGAAACATTTTGATATATTCCACTCCAACCTGTAAATTCATAACCAGTTCTTATAGGATCAGTTGGAAGTGAAGCCGATAATCCTGGAAGAACAAGTTGCGTAGATAATACTTCATCATTATAATCAACGAACTCTATTTTCAATAGTGTTTCATCTTTATCCGCAATACCATTGTTGTTACGGTCAAGATAATAAGTTACAGTCTCATTAACACTAGAATTTTCGATGGTACCTTCAACTACTTCTTTATCTGCCACAAATCCTTCTAATGTTGGAGATGTTATAGAATATTTTTCCTTAGTTAATAAATCCAACACACTCTTTGCTTCAGGAGCAGATGGTAATGTATTTCCATAAATTGTTTCATTCAATTCAGGATCTATCACATAGCTTACAGTTGCTGAATATTTACTTTCATCTTTATCTGCTACGCCATTGTTGTTACGATCTAGATAATAGGTTACAGTCTCATTAACATCTACATCTATAATAGCACCTTTAACTACTTCTTTCTCCGCAACAAGTCGCTCTAAGATGGGGGAAGTAAATGAATACTCTTCCGTAGTTAATAATCCAGTTATCACTTGTGCTTTAGGAGCTGATGGTAGTTTATCTCCATAAATTGTTTCATTCAATTCAGGATCTATCACATAGCTTACAGTTGCTGAATATTTACTTTCATCTTTGTCTGCTACGCCATTGTTGTTACGATCTAGATAATAGGTTACAGTCTCATTAACATCTACATCTATAATAGCACCTTTAACTACTTCTTTCTCCGCAACAAGTCGATCTAAGATTGGGGAAGTAAATGAATACTCTTCCGTAGTTAATAATCCAGTTATCACTTGTGCTTTAGGAGCTGATGGTAGTTTATCTCCATAAATTGTTTCATTCAATTCAGGATCTATCACATAGCTTACAGTTGCTGAATAATTAGTTTCATCTTTATCTGCTACGCCATTGTTGTTACGGTCTCTATAATATATAACTTTTTCTGATACATTGCTGTTGGTGATAATTCCAGTTACACTTGCTTTTGAAGGTGTGTATCCATTGATGAATGGAGAATCAATTGTATAAGACTCGTTTGTCTTTAAGTTATTAATTTGTTGCTTAATTGGAGCTTGAGGAGTTTGAATTTGACTTCCATCTTCTTTCCAAGTATCAATTTCATAATTAACTTCTGCTGAGTACGTTGTCAAATCCAATTTTTTTGTAATAGATGCATTAATTACGATGTCTAATAATTCATTACCGATACCCCCGTGTCTATGATATCCAATAGACCTATGATAAACAGTAATGTCGTATACTGCGTTTCCATTTGAATTCTCATTCGATAACTGTACGTTATAGAAATCTTGTGCTGTTGCGCCTCCGCTTAATTCACTAACTGTAGCACTAAACTCCACATCATATTCAACTGGTACAATGACCTTAAAGTATACTTCTCCTGTACCACAAGCAAAGGTATTACCAACCCAATTGCCATTACGATTAACATTTCCCTCGGATGCATACTCACCAGTTGTTTGTACAGTTACTTTACTTTTGAAAAGTATACTGTCCAAAGATTCGTATACTTCTTTTGTTTTTTTATTTGGATCACTGATTGCTAGGATTGGATTACTTATCGAAAATATTGTAAATAATGCAATTCCTAAAGACAATATTGTCTTTTTAAATTTCTTTTGTTTCATATACTATACCCCTTTTCAGATAAATAAATATCTACATCTATAGTATATGATGTAAAGGTATAATAAACGGTTAGAAAAAAGAAAAACGCTGATATTTCTATCGCGTTTATATAACATGTTCTATATAGTAAGATAATCTACCTTTTTCTACTGAAATATATTTTTTAAATTTTAACATAATTCTTTGTACAATGCTAAATGCGTCGTCTTTTTCCTTACAGTGTAACAACACCATAAACTGTGTTTTGCTAATATGTGTCATAATATCTTGACTGCGTAAACTTTGTTGAATACATGTTTGCGTACGCATCAATAATCGTTCCAACGGAATCTGTGTAAGAGGGGATTTCACTTGAAACATAATGAGGAAATAGGATTTATTTGTACGCTTACTATCTCTTAAATATACTTCAAATAAATGATCAAATACGATACGATCACAACAAAGTGCACCATCTTCTATTTTTTTCTCTTTCAAATGATTTGAAATGATATGGATATCTACTTCTTCTTCAAAATAATCGGAAAGTTGGTTCTTTAAATCTTTCATTCGATTGCTTGGTTGATAACCTAGATCTGTTTGTATTTTTGAGATGCTTTGATAATATGTAAAAGCATATCCAAAGTTCTTTAATGCTAGTAAAGCACGAATATAGTTGTAGTGATGTATTTCTACTGATGGTTCTAGTATACTTGATTGCAAAGCTAGTGTTCTTAATTGTTCGAATTCATTATGCGTATAATAATATTCGCATAATTTATCAACAGTTTCCAAATAAATCCCTCTAAAATATTCACATTTTTGTATGAACCATAGAGAATCACTTGTCGTATGTAATCCATTTGCATAAAGTGTTATAATTTCATTTGCATCAGAAACTAATTCGTCACAAAGTAGTGTTTCATAATTTATTTGTTCAAATTTGGTTTCTATGTCATAACAATCAGATTGTATACACTCATCAATATAATAACCTTGTTTACTTGTTCGTATGATATCTACAAACTCTAATCCAGGGATTTCTTTAAGTTCTTTTCTAAGTTTATAGATATAAAACTTTAAGGAACTTTGAGGATTATTTGCGTCATTCCATAAAATATCCATAATGTCTTCCTTTGGAATGGTATGTTTGCCATGCAGAAGGAGAAGTTTCAATAAGTTTAAAGCTTGTTTGCTGAGATGTTCACATAAGTCGTATTTAATCTCATTGACAATCATACTGTTTTCAGAAAGCAATAAAATCATTATTTTTTTCTGTTCATTGCTTTGAAGCTCGTCTATGCATTTCATTCAAATTTCCCCTTTTTATGATTCACAAAAAGTACTATTACATTTTTTGTACTATTTTATTGTCTTAATATCATACTACAAAAAGAACATCTTTCATATGTATTTTTCTATGATTTATTTATGACTTATCAAATTCTATGATGGAATGAAAATGAAGAGAAGGAAGTAGAGAATAAATCCTTGAAAAGTATGCTTAGATTAGTGTAATGATTGCGTACATAGATTTATAAATAAGGGAATTTATGTGAAAATTTGACATTCTCTTTGTTGTACTATAAAATGAAAAAATACTCGAACTGTGAGTATAGGAATGAGGTATATATGAAAAAACTATTAGCAGTTATGTTTGCATGTACATTGTTACTAACAGGATGTGGTAGTGATGAAGAACCAAACATCAGCGAAAATACAGGAAAAGAACAATTGATTGTCGCAATGGATACGGAAAGTGCGCCTTACAATTATCTATCCGAAACACAAAATGACAATACGATAGCATTTGGGAAATCTTATTTTGCAAGTGGTTATGATGTACTAGTTGCTAGAGATTTAGCAAAATCTTTGAAGAAAGAACTGGTTATTAAAAAGATGAGCAGTGCAAAATTTGAAGAAGCACTAGATTCTGATGAAGTAGATATCGTAATTAATGGATTATTAAAAGAAGATGAAAATGATAACGTTACATATTCTTCTGCATACGGAGAATCTGGGTTATCCATAGTTGTACGTAAGGATGATAAAAGTGCAGCCTTCACGGATATCAAACAGTTCAAAAAATTAAAAGTAAGTGCACAAGCTGGTATGGCAAGTGATCGTGTCATTGATCAAATCAAGGATGTAAAACATCAAGAACCTAAAGCCAATACGGCAGAGCTTTTAAAAGCATTAAAAGATAAGAAAACAGATGCAATCGTTTTAGATAATGCTACTGCTGCACTTGTTGCAAAACAAAATAGTGATGTAAGTATTGTATCCTTGAAAAAAGGATTTAAAGTTAGTAAGTCTTTGGTTATGGCAATGGAAGAAGATAGCAAAGATAGTGAACTTTATAAAGGAGTAGAATCATTCCTTAAAAAACTTAAAAAAGAAACAAAAGAAGAATATATGAATATCGCAAATAATGCTGCACCAGCATTCTTGAAATAGACGATCCCTTTGGATTGTCTTTTCTTAATATGAAGAAAGTAGGGAAACTATGTATCAAGAACTATATGAACGTTTGTTTCTAGTAAGTAAACAAGCAGGAGTTGTTGCAAAGATAATGCAACAAGGGATTTTGAATGAAGGTAAGAAAGTGGACTTATTAGAAGGGGAAGATGCGCATCATAAGGCAATGCGTGAAGCAAAAACAAAAGCAGATGAAATCGTACAAGAAATGATCCTTACTTCTTTGTTGCCAAAATACAAAGATATCCTTACCTTAGATGTAGAAGAGGATACAGAAAGTATTCAACTATTTACGAAACAAGATTACGCAATGACCCTTGTATTGGATCCAATCGATGGAACACTCGATTACTTACAACAAAGGGATACCTATTCGATTTGTAGTGCTATCCTACAGGATCAAGATATGAAAGTTGCGCTCGTGTATTTTCCTGCTAGAGATGAGATGTATAGTTATTGTGATGGAGTGGGAACTTTGTTTTATAAAAAAGTATCATGTATGGATATCAACGATGGGGAAGAACTCAATTATATCCCCAATGAGCATACTCCATCCATAATCTATAAGAATAGCCGTCTTTCACAAGATATTGTACAACATCTTATAGAACAAGGATATACTGTCGTGGATGATCAAGAACATCGTTTGGGATGTCCAGATGCAATTTATAAATGTATGAGAGGAGAAGCACTTGCTTATTTTTCAGACACTAGAAATATTCGAGATATCCTTATGGGAGCGATTCTTGGAAAGATGAAATATGGGCATTATTATACGTATTTAGGAGAAGATGCGGTGTGGGAAAGTCATGGCAGACAGAAGGAAATTGTGTTTTCCATTTATGAAAAAGAGAAAATTTTTAAATAATTTCTCTTTTTTTTAGGATTTTTGAATTTTATCTCGTATATACATAGTGTAAGGGTTTAATAGGAGGCACTATGGAAAGTATAAAAACATACATTGATGAAAAAGCAACAGTAAAGGATATGAAACAAAGATTAGAGTATTTGCGATATTACAGTGCAGGAGTTCGTTTGCAAAGTATTCTATATGGAGAGTATGATAGTACCTTGCGCATTGAGGATGAAATTGGAGATTATTTACAATATACGAAGAGTGTTGTACAGATCGAGCGAAATGCAAGCTATCATGAGCGAGAGAATGTTGTATTACAAGCCATGCATAGGCAACAAAAACACAAAGAACAACTACAGAAAAGAGACTTACAAGCATATATTTTGTTAGAGGGAATCGCGCAGATGAAGAAGAGTGAGCGAGAACTCCTTTTTGATGTTTATGTAAGACAGCTTAGTAAACAACAAGTCATGAAAGAATTAGGTGGCATTGTGGAGAGTACGTATCATCGAAAATTACACAAAGCGATGTTACATTTAGCGCTTATTTTGCATTACGAAATATATAAAGATCACTAACAATTTTGTAATAGAAGGAAATCTGGGTATGCTAGTTAAGTAAGTTATGCTATAATTACATAAGTGTTTTACACAAAGAATAAAAAGCATGAAAAACGGAGGGATCGAATTGAATAAGAAAATTACCATCAATATGTTATCAAGTGCAGACAAAATTGAGGGACAGGGTGTTGGTAGTGCCTATCTTGAACAGGTCAAACTTGTGAGTGAGGGAGCTCCTGAGATGTTTGATGTGCGTATCAATAGTATAAAAAAAGCAGATATCATCCATACGCATACAGTTGATCCACAGAACTATATCAAAATGAAAAGTAGTAAAAATGCAGTGGTTTGTTACGTGCATTTTTTACCTGATACATTAGATGGAAGTATCCAGTTACCAAAAATAGCTTTTTCTGTCTTTAAGAAATATGTTATCAGTTTTTATAAATCTGCGGATTACTTAATCGTAGTAAATCCTACATTTATGGATGAATTAGAAAAATATGGAATTTCAAGAGATAAAATGGTGTATATTCCAAACTATGTATCTAAAGAAGAGTTTTATCCAAAACCAAAAGAAGCGTGCGATGTATTGCGTAAGAAGTATGAAATTGATCCAGATGCCTTTGTGGTCATTGGTGTGGGACAAGTTCAAATGCGTAAAGGAGTATTGGATTTTATCGAGGTTGCGAAGAAACTTCCTGAAGTGCAATTTGTTTGGTGTGGAGGATTCTCCTTTGGAAAGATAACAGATGGGTATGAAGAATTAAGTGAAGTTGTAGAAAACCCACCGGCAAATGTGAAGTTTACTGGGATTGTGCCAAGAAGTGAAATGAACGATATGTATAACATGTCAGATGTATTGTTTATGCCTTCTTATAATGAATTGTTTCCAATGGCAATCTTAGAAGCTGTAAACTTACATATTCCACTTGTGTTACGCGATCTTGATTTATATCGTGATATTTTATTTGAAAAGTATGAACGTGGAGATGATAACGATACCTTCGCACAAGAAATTGAAAAATTGTATAACGATAAAAAGAGTTATGAAGAATGTCAAATTCGTTCTAAGGAAATCAGTGAATTCTATTGTAAAGAAAATGTATTGCAAATTTGGAAGGATTTCTATACAAAGGTATATGAAGAACAAGAAGATGGCGTGATTCAAGCAAAGAAACGCAAACCTAAAGAAAAGAAAAAATAAGAACCTCGTGAGAGGTTCTTTCTCTTACGAGGGGATTTCGTAAAGCTTACACTATTGTCATTTTCTTACTATAGGGAATGTGATATAATAACTACGTTAGAAAACGAAATATAGTCATTTTATAGGATTATATATATGAGGAGTGCCATAATGAAAAATTCTTTTCGAAGTTATGCTCTCAATTTGCTCATTATACTTGGGTTTACCGTATTGGTTCTTTGGTTTGCGCTAAAGGATAATTATCACAGTGTAATGGCTTTGATAGCAAATTTAAAATGGTACTGGCTTGCCATCATCTTATGTTGGGGGATTCTCTATGCATGGGTGATAGGAATGATACTTACTGTATTTGCCAGACGTAATAGGAAAAAATATACATATCTACAAGGATTTCAAAATGGATTGGTAGGAATCTTTTTTAGTGGAATTACACCTAGTGCTACTGGGGGACAATTTGCTCAAGCGTATATTTTTAAGAAACAAGGAATAAAGTATAGTGATGGTGCTTCAATCTTATGGGCGGATTTTATTGTTTATCAAACTACAATGATGATTTATGTAACCATATTATTTGCACTTCGTTATAGCCATTATATGGATATTATTGGTAGTTGGTTTTTAGGTATTCTTTTTGGGTATGTTGTGAATGTGTTTGTCATTGCGATTCTTTGGACAATGGCGTTATTTCCTAAGTTATATGTCCGTTTAAGTCAGATCGTAGTAGAATTGTTAGTGAAATTGCATATTGTAAAAAATAAAGAAAAGACTTTGTCTACTTGGACCATTCAAGTAGAAGGTTTTACAACTGAGATAAAGAAAATGCGGCATGAGAAAAAAATGATTATTAAGACTGTGGTTTTAAATGTGATTCGTATGACGATACAATTTGTATTGCCATTCTTTATTGCCAATGCGATTGGAGTTACCATAGGATGGGACAAGTTTGTAGACTGTCTAGCTTTATCTAGCTTTGTCTTGATGGTGAATGCCTTTATACCGATTCCAGGAGCAAGTGGAGGAACAGAACTTGTCTTTACGAAATTATTTATCTATCTTGTAGGAAGTTATGCAAGTGCAAGTGGTATTATGATCTTGTGGCGTTTTTCTACCTATCATGTTGTCATGCTTGTAGGTGCTGGTGTGTTTATCTATCTAAAGCATAAATATAATAATGAAAAATATAGAACAGAAACAGAGGAACTAGATGATGACATTACAGAGCAGGAGGTGTTGTCATGAAGATAGGGATTTTTACAGATACGTATTCACCAGATATTAATGGGGTTGTATCCTCCATTGTGACATTACAAAATGAATTAGAAAAAAATGGACATACTGTGTATGTGATATGTAATCATAAAGCATTATCCACGAAACGAGAAGGTAATGTTTTACGTTTGCCAGGTTTAGAATTAAAATGGTTATATGGGTATAAGCTTTCTACTCCATATCATATCTCAGCGAAAGAAGAAGTGCGAAAAATGCATTTGGATGTGATTCATGTGCATACGGAATTTGGGGTAGGGATGTTCGCAAGAATCGTTGCGAAATACCTCAATATACCAGTGGTATCAACTTATCACACGATGTATGAAGACTACACGCACTATATCAATCGCTTTGAATTTGAAGGTGTAGATCAAGTATCTAAAAAAGTAGTTTCTACATTTTCTCGTGCGATTTCAGATAATGTACAAGCGGTTATTTCTCCCAGTGAGAAAACAAAAGAAACATTATTGAAATATGGGGTGAAAACACCTATTTATGTAATACCAACAGGATTGAATTTTGATAAATTTAATCCAGATCGTATTGATATGGAAAAAGTAAAAAAGATTCGTGAAAGCTATGGTATTGCGGAAGATGATAAAGTTATCACCTTTGTAGGAAGAATTGCACAAGAAAAAAGCATTGATATTCCAATTGAAGGATTTCGTTATGTAGATGACCCTAAGATTAAACTATTCATTGTTGGTGGTGGACCACAATTAGAAGATTTAAAGGGTATGGTAAAGAAATATCACTTAGAAAAACAAGTTATCTTTACAGATAAAGTATTATCAGAAGAAGTACCTGCATATTATGCATGTGCAGATTGTTTTGTTTCGGCATCTTTAACAGAAACGCAGGGAATGACCTATATTGAATCTTTGGCATGTGGGCTTCCAGTCTTTGCACGACCAGATGATGTGCTAAAAGACCTTGTGGTTGAAAATGATAGTGGGTTCTTATTTCAATCACCACAAGAATTTGCGAAGAAACTTATGGACTTTATGAAGTTGCCAAAAGAAGAACAACTTGCTTTTCATGGACGAGCAATTTCAAAAATTGCAAAGTATGATTCTAAGGTATTTTATTCAAAAGTAATCAGTGTATATTATCAAGCAATTGATGATTTTCAGGATGCGTATGAAGTTATTAAAGTCAAAGCATTAGATGATTATGTTCGTATTTATGTTATGAACGAAAAAGAAGATGAACCAAAGAAGATTTTGATTGATTTGGATGATTACTTCTTATATAAGATTCGCGTTCATACGATGTTGGATCGTATGACTGTTTCTTTGTTTGAACAAAAAGAAATCTTATTGGAAGCGTATCGTGGTGCGATACGAAGACTTCGAATGCGTGATTATACACGTAAGGAAATGAAACAATACTTCTATAAATATCCAAGCTTGAGTGAGGAAGATAAAGATAAAATCATTCATGAGTTAGAGGAAAAAGGATATATCAATGATACTCTATATATGAGTCAAAAAATAGAAAAGATGCAGTATTCACTAACTGGTAAGGGAAATATTCGTCGTACCTTAATCAACAAGGGGATTCCTGCGGAAGAAGTAGATCAAGCACTTGCGGATTTCGGAGATGATGAAGAACGCGAAAAAGCTGTGAAAATGGCAGAGAAATTATTAATGACAATCAAAGATAAATCCAGCAAAATGAAAAAACAAACCATCATTCAAAAGTTAATCAACTTAGGATTCGATAGTGATATAGCGAAGACGACAGGAGATACCTTACGATTGGATGAAGAAGACGATAGTGAAGCTTTGGATAAGACAATCCAAAAAGCAATGCGAAGCTATATGCGCAAATATGCGGGTAGAGAATTGCGTGGACGTATATTAGCACATTGTATGCGTAAAGGATTTAATACAGCAGATATCAATGATAAATTAAATGAAATGGAGTGGAATGACCACAATGAAAATTAATGAATTACAAGATGGATTCAAAGGCAAAGTCAGTGTTCTACTCATTCATGTAGGACGTGGAGTTACCAATAAAGGAGCACCTTATTTATCCTTTACTATGCAAGACAATACAGGCACAATCGATGCGAAGTATTGGAACGTAAGTGAAGAAATTTTATACAGTTATAAGCCAGGACTCATTGTGGAAGTCGAGGGAGATGTTATCTCTCATCAAAAGCAATTACAGTTCCGTGTGCAAAAAGCAGATATTCTTGAACAAGATACACAAGATATTAAAGAATACGCACAAGAAGGACCAGTTCCTAAAGACGAACTAGTAACACGTGTACAAGCGTATCTAGATGCAATACAAAATGAAAAGATCAAAACACTAGTACAAGAAACAATTAAGAAATATGAAAAAGATTTTTACGAATATCCTGCCGCTACAAAAAATCATCACGATTTTGTTGGAGGATTAGCGACTCATGTGTTAGGGATGTTGGATTTGGCAAAACAAGTATGTAGCCAATATCCATTGTTACATCAAGATGTGTTGTATGGTGGGGTATTCCTACATGATATTGGAAAACTTCATGAATTAAGTGGGGCAATCATTACAGAATATACGACTGAGGGAAAACTACTTGGGCATATTTCTATGATGCAAGCGGAACTTGATCATTTGGCAAAAACATTAGGTATTGAAGGAGAAGAAGTTACGTTATTGAAACATATGATTTTATCTCATCATGGGGTATATGAATATGGTTCTCCAGTACTTCCAATGATTCCAGAAGCTGAAATATTACATTTATTAGATAACATTGATGCACGTATGAATACTATGGAAAAAGCATTAAAAACAGTAGAACCAGGAGAGTTCACACAGCGTGTCTTTGCGCTTGAAAATAGAAACTTTTATAAATCAAAGCTCTAATAAAAAGATAGTTCTTATCACTAGGAACTATCTTTTTAATCACTATTCTCCATTAATTTCTTTTTAATATAGTAATGCTTTGTATCTTTTATGAGCGATAATAATTCTTCCTTTAAAGGTTCCCAATACAACATATCAGAAGGACTACAATAAGGAAGTACTTGTTTAACAAGTAAATTCTCTAAATATTCATTGGTACAGTTTTGATGGCGATCGATAAAGTATTGATAGAAAGAAACAATATAAGAAGGATAACTTTCTTTGTTTTTAATTGGTTCTAACATTTGAGCACCTTCATATGGACCTTGTTTTACAACAATATTCATAAACAATGCGGCAGGGAGATAATATGCTTTATCAAGTGTAATTAAATGCGAGAAACATGCATACGCTTCTTCTACATCGTTTTGATAATAATGCATGATTCCTGCGATGAGTAAACCTTGTTTTTGTTTTGTAGGATGGAAATTTTCAGAATGTTCTTGAATCAATTGAAAGAATTTAAGTAAATATACACGAATGGTATCGTTGGTTTGGACTTTGCGATACAACAACAATAGAACTTCATAAATATCCAATAAGCGTTGGTAATTCTTTTCTTTAATGAAAAGTTCTTCCAACCGCAAGGCAATGGCATGAGAATCTAAATAACGTTCTTCAAAGAAATATTGACGGCATTGGTCAATGCGTACGAAAGGGGATGTAGATTCTTCCATATGCATTTCATAAAAGATTTTTTTACATAAAGTAATATTCCTTTGATGATAGAAGGCATTTTGATACAGCATTGTCTTTATAATTTCTTGTAATGGATTTGGAAATATTGTATAAATCTCTCTATATTTTTCAAATATATCGCGTTTAAGCATTTCACGTGTGTCAAAATATTGAAGAGAAATATCTAAAAAGCTATAGATTTCTCTTGCGAGAAAGTCTTTAGAACCTTGTAAGTCAGATTTGATTTGTTCGCATAGGTTACGATAGTCTTCCATATGATACATAGTCAAAGCACGGACGAGTTGTTGAAACTTAGGAAGTTCATTGTTCCAAAAGGAAGGGAAACATTCATAAGTCGCATCAATTTGATATAAAAGATAAGTATAGATCGAATTTCGTTTGATTACTTTTCCATTTTCAATACGACTATAGGTATCGGCTGAACATACAGAAGCATTATTATATAAAATAAAATCACTTTGTTTTATTTTTTGAAAACTCCTGTAATATTTTAGTACGATTGATATATGTTGTTTGATCTCATCTTCTATGTGAATAGGTTTATACATGAATTCCCTCCTTTATAAATATTATTTATTATATCATATCCAGAATGTGACAAACTATAAATTCGTTATTTCCTTTGATGTAAGATTTGTTTCATGTTATATTATTAGCGAGGTGTTGAATTATGAAAATAGGATTTATATCATTAGGATGTAGTAAAAACCTAGTGGACAGTGAAAAAATGATGGGCATGATTACGAGTGGACAACATGAATTGGTTGCCAATGCACAAGAAGCAGAGGCGATTATTATCAATACATGCGGGTTTATCAATTCTGCAAAAGAAGAAGCAATTAACACAATCTTTAAAATGGCAGAATATAAACAGCAAAATTGTAAGAAGTTAATTGTGGTAGGGTGTTTAGCGCAGCGCTATAAAGATACTCTACAACAAGAGATACCTGAAATTGATGCGGTGATTAGTATTAAAGAGTACCCTCATCTTCATGAGATATTAGGGGAATTATTAAATGGAAAAGATTTGATTAGCTATGATAAATGCGAACGCAAAGTTTCTTCAAAACCTTGGAGTGCATACTTAAAGATAGCAGAAGGATGTAGCAATCGTTGTACCTATTGTGCAATTCCTTTGATTCGTGGAGGGAATGTAAGCTTTCCTATGGAACAATTGGTCATAGAGGCAAAAGAACTTGCGAAGCGTGGTGTAAAAGAACTTGTTTTAATTGCACAAGATACTACAAAGTATGGTGTGGATTTATATGAGAAACGCTCCTTGTTAGATCTTTTACAGAAGGTTCATGAAATCGAAGGGTTTCATTGGATTCGTATATTATATATGTATCCAGATGAAATTGATGAAGAGTTGATAGAGGGAATGGCGAAATTACCAAAAGTCTTACCATATTTCGATATTCCTATGCAACATGCGAACAATCGTATGTTGGAAGCAATGAATCGTAGAGGTAGTAAGGAAGAAGTACTATCCCTTGTGAAAAAGATTCGTGCTACATTTGCACAAGCGACACTGCGTACAACGTTTATTATTGGATTTCCAACAGAAACGAAAGAAGACTTTGATGAGTTGATGGGATTTGTAGAAGATGTACATTGGGATCGTATGGGCGCATTTACGTATTCGCCAGAAGAAGATACACCTGCTTTTGAAATGAAACAAGATGTGAGTGAAGAAGAAAAAGAAACACGTCTTGCGCATTTGATGAAACGTCAAGAAGAAATATCTTATGAAAATCAAAAAGCGATGATTGGAAAAACAATCGAAGTATTGGTGGAAGATCAAGAGGGATTGACTGGAATGTATCGCGGAAGAGGTGCTAGTAGTGCACCAGATGAAGTCGATGGGATTGTTATGTTTAAAAGTGAACGCTACATACCATTTGGTAGCTTTGTAAATGTAAACATAACTAGCGCTCTTCCACATGATCTCATAGGAGAAGAAGTTTGTTAAAAGGGTTAGATCCAATTTTGTCAAAGGAGCCAAAAGCGTTAATTCTAGGCTCTATGCCAAGTGTAACCTCACTTGATAAACAAGAATACTATGGATTTAAACATAATCGCTTTTGGAACATCATGCATGTATGTTATGGTATGCCGATAGACACCTATGAAGAAAAGAAGAACATCATCCAAACACAACATTTGATATTGTGGGATGTGATTGGTAGTTGTGAGCGAGAGGGGAGTTTAGATAGCGCCATTCGAAATGTTGTTGTAAATGATATCGAAGCACTGTTAAAACAATATCCACAAATCACAACGGTTCTATGTAATGGGAAGAAGAGTTATGATTTGTATCAGAAATATTTTTCTCACTTACAAGTTTCTTATATATATGTACCAAGTACAAGCAATGCCAATCGAAGTTTAAAAGAAGAAGCATTGATTCAAAAATGGGTAGACGCCCTACATAACCTATAAAACGATAAGGGAAGTTCTTGAGAAAGGACTTCCTTTTGCATATTTATTTTTAATTGATTCTATATTTTCGTAGACATTTTCGAAGTCTCGTCCTATAATAAAAAGAAAATATGGAGGTACTTTATGGAAATTATCATGTGTAAAACGGATGAACAATTAAAAGAACTTGCGCAAAAGGCGAATGAAATTTGGCATGAATATTTTATCAATATAATTACACTAGAACAAATTGAATATATGGTGGAGAAGTTTCAAAGCTATAAAGCAATTAAGCATGCGATAGAAGAGGAAAACTATACCTATTTTCTAGCGTATGAAGAGCAAACCTTAATTGGATATTGTGGTGTAAAGTTAGAGGAAGAGCGTTTATTCTTGAGTAAACTATATTTACAAAAAGAAAGTCGTGGAAAAGGATTATCTTCTGCAATGTTAAAACAAGCCATTGCTTTTGCGAAAGAACATCACAAAAAAGCAATCTATTTAACTTGTAATAAATACAATACTCACAGTTTAGATGTTTATAAAGCAAAGAACTTCTATGTCGTTGATTCTGTAGAAAGCGACATTGGCAATGGCTTTATTATGGATGATTATATTCTTCAATTAGATTTATAGAGCACGCAAGTGCTTTTTTCTTTCACGTACACAAAGACATATACCATATTGCAATCACCACGTAGTATGTGAGGGAAGGAGGAATATGTATGCCAATACGAGGGATTGATGTATCTGAACACAATGGCGTTATCAATTGGGAGAATATGAAAGCACAGGGTTTATCATTTGTGATCATTCGTTCTAGTTGGGGACACTTTGTAGAAGATAAACAATTTCGACGCAATGTGAAGGAATGTGATCGTTTAGGGATTCCTTATGGATTGTATCACTATTCTTATGTAAGCAATAAAGAGGAAATGAAAGTAGAAGCAGATGGATTTATTGGGCTGTGCAAGTCATGTAAACCATTGTATCCATGTTATATTGATATGGAGGATGCGGATGGATGGAAAGCGAGTTTGAATGTTAGTAATGAAATGAATGTAGAGACTTGTTACTACACCTGTGATGCTTTGGAACAAGCAGGATTTTATGCAGGGATTTATGCGAATCTTGATTGGTTAACCAATCGTATAAATTCAAGTAGATTGGATCGCTTTGATAAATGGGTTGCACAGTGGGCAAGTACTAATAGCTATTCATTACCTTATGGAATGTGGCAGTATACAAGTGATGGTTCTATACCAGGCCATAATGGACGATTGGATATGGATTACGCCTATTATGATTATCCAGTGATTATCAAGGAACAAGGATTAAATGGGTATGGAACTCCAACCGTAGATCCTACACCACCAACTCCATCCCCAACCCCTAAATATGCTGTAGGAACACCAGTTACTTACACTGGATTATGGACACAGAGCAATGGAGGGAATTGGTATCCCAAATCCGCTCTAGCAATCAAAGAAGGTGTCATTACCAAAGTAATCGTTGGGGCAGAGCATCCATATCTTATCAATCATGGAACTGGATGGGCAAATGATCAAGTCATTGATGATGAGAAGAGTGTACCAGGAGGAAGTGGCGATATAGTTTATATTGTAAAATCAGGAGATACATTGAGTGGTATTGCGGCAAATTATGGAACCACGTATCAAGCATTAGCACAATACAATGGAATCGCAAATCCAAGCCTAATCTATAGCGGGCAGAAAATAAGGATTCCAAGATAAAAAAGCGTTCCTGTTTCTACTCGTTGAAATGGGAACGTTTTACTATGTTCGCTTTTTTTGTGGTTTTATGTTATACTATAAAAACTGAAATATTGAATTCGTAAACGTATTAACTCATATAATTATATGTATTATGAACACCGATAGGTGTATTTCATGTGTGGAAAGGAGAGTGAAATATGAAGAAAGATACACAAAAACAGAAATGTATGTGCAGTATAGAACATAAATACTGCGATAAAGCTTATTGTAAACATTGGAGAGACATCATGAAACAGATGATTTTAAATAGATAAGCAATACTAGTATCACTCTTATCCTAGAGGATGCTTTTTTATATGAAAAAACCTTCGAATAAGAATTTCTATTCAAAGGTTATTTTTTTCATGGTGACCTCTCAGGGAATCGAACCCTGGACCCACTGATTAAGAGTCAGTTGCTCTGCCAGCTGAGCTAAGAAGTCATATCTTTTTACTTGCTAGGTTATTATATCAAATATATAAAAAAAAACAAGACAATTTTATAAAAAAAGGCAATCATTTGGAATATGTGATGTTGTGGTTTGCGAGTGGAAACCTAGAAAGATAGGGAGAAATGTTGTATAATAAAACATATCGTATGGAGAGGAAGATGCTTGTGTTATTTCGAAAAAATAAACAACGTAACGATGAGGAATCGTTAGAGAATAATGATATTTTGGCATTGACTTCACTTGTACCCCTTTGCAATGGACAGGTTCGTAAGGATGCTTTTATCATAGAAGACTATGATATCTATGTATATGCAGATGTCGCTTCTTTACAAGACAATGTTGCGCAGATTGTATATCAACTTCATCATGAATGGTTACAAGAACCTATTGTAGAATCTGTTGCGGCAAGTGGAGATACGTTGGTAAATGCTATACATAATGCTGCACAAAGTTTCTATGAACATATATTAGCCCTTTATATAGAAGCGTTAACACCAGGTACTATTATGCATAAGGAACGTGTTGTTCAAGATGAATATGCGCTTTATCGAAGCGAAATCAATGGTGTGGGACGACGTGAAGGCGTCTTAGAAGGTGACTTCTGGGATATGTTAAGAGAAGATTTGTTGGGGTATGTTCGCGATGATAAAGTGTATTGGATTCGCACTTTTGCCTCAAAGAATAAAGATAATGTTATTTGCGAAGTGAAAATCAATGGGAAAGAGATTAGTGCACTGAGTGAGAAAATGATTGCGTATGCAGAAGAGTGGAATTGTTTGGATGCATACCATACGGAAAAACAAGGGATTTTATTAATGAAAGTAGATGAACAAGCACAGCCATTTATAGAAGAAGTTGTGGATATAAAACAAGTGATACTACAAGCAATCCATAGTTTTGATAAGTGCAAATCAGTGGAAGAATATAAAGCTATTCGGAAGCAATTGTTGAAACAATGTAATGATGAATCCCTAGCGTATGAAATATTTTCTATGATTCCTGAATTCTATTGTATGTATGCTTATGCAAAGGTGGAGTTTAAAGATGCAGTTTATTTGGTGCGAAAAGGGGAAGAAACAAAAGAAGTTCATAAAGATCAGGTCTCTAGTTATGAATTGGTAAAAGATTGTGTGTTTGAACATTTAAACAATGAGATGTTATCACGAGATGTGATTGAAAACGTGCTTCAGTATAGTGCAAATGCAAAGGCAATTCAGCAAGCATTAGCACAAGGAAATCAAATGGAAGAATTGTTGTTGCCAGGAATTGGGATACGTATTCCTTCCAATTATAAACTTAAATAAAAAAAGATTGACGAGTATATAAAGGTGTGTTATCATTAATAAGCAGAAAAGTTAGTGGAAAGTTAGAAGCACCCCTTCTCACCTGATGTCTTAAGGCATAGGTAAAAGCTACATCATATCGTAAAGAAATTATGAGTATGGTTATTGAGCGGGTGCATAATGTGTACCCGCTTTTCTTATGGCAGCAAATGGAGGTGTCTATTATAAATAAGAAAGTTATTCCTAACAATGTAAACGACGACTTAGTCAATGAAAAAATCAAGTTTAAAGAAGTTATGGTTATTGACGCAAACGGAGATAAGCTTGGTGTTAAGATGCGTCGTGAAGCTTTAGAAATTGCATACAATCAAGAACTTGATTTGTTATGTGTTGCGCCTAAAGCGATTCCACCTGTATGTAAGGTGCTTGATTATGGAAAGTATCGTTTTGAGCAACAGAAAAAGGCAAAAGAAGCGAAACGTAATCAGCAGGTTACGGAGGTGAAGCCAATTCGTTTATCACCAGTTATTGATAAACACGACTTTGATACAAAAATGCGTCATGCACGTAAATGGATCGAAGACGGAATGAAGGTTAAAGTAGATATGCGTTTTAGAGGACGTTTAATTACAAGACTTGAAGTTGGTAAAAAAATTATGAATAGCTTCACTGAAGAAATAGCAGATATTGCGAACGTTGAGAAGAGACCTCTTCTTGAAGGTAATACAATGTCTTGCGTATTGGCACCAAAGAAAAAATAGTTAACATTAATAAGAGGAGGTACTACTAATGCCAAAAATGAAATCACATAGTGGACTAGCAAAACGTGTTAAAAAGACTGGTTCAGGAAAATTAAAAAGAAGTCATGCTTATACTTCTCACCGTTTCCATGGGAAAACAACAAAACAGAAACGTCACTTAAGAAAGTCTAGCACTGTACATGATACAGATTTCAAACGTATCAAACAGATGTTAGTGAAATAGAGGAGGAATAAACAATGCCAAGAGTTAAAGGTGGATATACAACACGTCAGAGAAGAAAAAAAGTATTAAAATTAGCAAAAGGTTATTTTGGAGCTAAACATATTTTATATAAAACTGCTCATGAGCAAGTTATGCATTCATTCAAATATGCATACAATGACCGTAAAGATTTAAAACGTAATATGCGTAAATTGTGGATTGCACGTATCAACGCTGCAGCTAGAATGAACGATATTTCATATTCTAAATTAATGCATGGTTTAAAATTAGCGAACGTTACAATCAACCGTAAGATGTTAGCTGAAATTGCAATTCATGATGCTGCAGGATTCACTGCAATCGTTGAAACTGCAAAAAAAGCAATCGCTAATCCTAAAGCTGTAGCTGCAGTAGAAGCTCCAGTTGCTAAGGAAGAAGTAAAAGCTGAAAAAGCAGTAGCAAAAACTGAAACAACAGATTTAGCTTCTTTAAAAGTTGCTGAATTACGCGATCTTGCAAAAGAAAAAAATGTAGAAGGTTTTTCTACAATGAAAAAAGCTGAATTAATTGAAGCATTAAGCAAATAATTCAAACATATGAAAAGCACCTTACAGGTGCTTTTTCTTGAAGATAAGACAATATAGAAATATCCTTAGTAAAGGAGGAGAAAACATGTTGAATACACGTCATACATTAAATGAGCTTTTAGTAGATTTATTTAACCATATCTTATTGATAGAAGAAAAAAATCTACGTGATCATGGTGTAACATTATCTATGACAGAAGTACATATTCTAGAAAATATAGAAAAAAGCGAATCAAAAATGATGTCAGCAATTGCGAAACGTTTGATGGTAACACAAGGAACGTTGACAGTTTCTACTTCAAAGCTAGTAAAAAAAGGATATGTAGAACGCTTAAAGGATGAAAAAGATAAACGTATCGTACGTTTACAACTTACGGATAAAGCAAATCATGTACTTGAAGAACATAGTCGTTTTCATGATGAGATGATTGAGAAGTTGTTAAATGAACTTGAACTTGATAAAGAACAAGAACTTATACAATCTCTTCGTAATATAATGGAATTCTTTAAATCAAAATATTAGATCCTGACTTTGGTTTGGATCTTTTTTATGTTGAATTTTGTAAAATGCGAAACTTTGACTTTTCAATTCATGAAGTAGATGCTATAATAAATTCATAAAAGTTAATAGTTGATAGAGAAAACGAGTATCAGATGAGGAAATCATTTTTTGGTATCTCGTTTTTTTTGTGTTGTTAGGAGGATAAATATGAAAGAGATTATGGTTATTGGATCGGGCATTATAGGAAGTTTTATAGCCCATGAGTTGTCACAGTATGATGTGCATGTTACGATTGTTGAAAAACATCACGATATCTGTGAAGAAGTGAGTGCCGCAAATAGTGCTATTGTACATGCGGGGTATGACCCAGAAGAAGGAACACTGAAGGGAAGATTGAACAAAAGAGGAGCGGATATGTATCCATCCATTTGTAAACAGCTTCATGTAGATTATGTAAAATGTGGTGCGATTGTTGCGGCTTGTGGAGAAGAGGAAGAAAAAGAATTGGAAACGTTGTATCAAAGAGCAGTACGAAGAAATATCGATGTAACCTATTTGACTCGTCAGGAGATTTTACAACGAGAACCTAATATTTCAGAAGCGGTCACAAAAGCAATGGATGTTCCAAGTACAGCAGTGATTACACCATGGGAAGTGTGCAATGCTTTGTTGGATGAATGCTTGTCGAATGCTTGTGATATCAAACTAGGTGAAGAAGTCATTGATGTAAAGAAAGAAGACAATGTGATATGTGTTACGACTACAAAAGGAACATATCAAGTGGATATGTTGATCAATGCTGCGGGTATTGGTGCACAAAGAGTGATGGAAATGATCGAAGAAAATCCATTGTTTCACATTACACCAAAGAGAGGGCAATACTTCATATTATCCAAACGTGCAAAGGGATTTGTAAATGAAATTATATATCCAGTACCTACAAAAGTAGGAAAAGGGGTTTTGGCAATTCCTACTGTTCATGGGAATACTTTATTAGGTCCTAATAGTGAATTAGAGATGGATGAAGATACTTCTACAACAAGTGAAGGACTAGCAAGTGTAAAAGAAAAACTAGCAAAGACATTAACGAATGTTCCTTATCAAGAAGTAATTCATACGTATAGTGGACTTCGTCCAACAGGAAATGATAATGATTTCTTTTGTGAGTATTCAAAAACTAGCAAACAGATTGTTCATTGTGCATGCATTGATTCACCAGGCCTTGCGAGTGCACCAGCCATTGGAGAATATGTGGTGAATGAATTCGTTTTTCCTGCCATGGAATTAAAACGTAAAGCAAAGTATCAGCATCGTATGGTACAAGAACGCATGCAGGATAAATCTCTTACTGAGAAACAAGAACTTATTAAACATAATAAAGCATTTGGACATATCATTTGTCGTTGTGAAGAAATTAGTGAACAAGAAGTTGTGGATTGTATACATCGTCCTTGTGGCGCACGTAGCATCAAAGGAGTTAAGAAACGTGTGCGTCCAGGCATGGGGAAATGTCAGGGTGGATTTTGTGAAATAGAAGTCGCAAGAATATTAGCTAGAGAATTAAATATTCCATTAGAGGAAGTCCCATATGATGGTGAAACTTACTTTGAAGTAAGCAAGGGGGTAAGATAATGAAACGATACGATATGGTAGTCATTGGTGGGGGTAGTGCAGGTATGAGCGCTGCATTAAAGGCAAGAGAAATGGGGATTCAAGATATTTTAATTTTAGAACGCAGTGAAGAATTGGGTGGTATCTTACAACAATGTATTCATAATGGATTTGGTTTGCAAGTATTTAAAGAAGAATTAAGTGGACCGATGTATGCGCAACGTTATATGGAACAAGTAGAAAAAGAAGGTATTGCCTATAAAATTAATACGACTGTTTTAGAAGTACACGAAGATCGAGAAGTATTATATGTAAATGATGAAGAAGGATATGTGTGGGTACAAGCAAAGAGTATTGTATTTGCGAGTGGATGTTATGAAAGAAATCGTGGAGCAATACAAATTCCAGGAAAGCGACTTCCAGGAGTATATACAGCAGGAAGTGCGCAACGTTATTTAAACCTTGAAAATATTCGTGTAGGAAAGAAAGTGTTTATACTTGGAAGTGGTGATATTGGTTTGATCATGGCAAGAAGAATGACACTAGAGGGAGCAAATGTAGTTGGTGTTGCGGAAATCATGCCTTATAGCAATGGTTTAACAAGAAATATCGTACAGTGTTTAAAGGATTACGATATACCTTTATATCTATCTCATACAGTGGTGGATATTCAAGGGAAAGATCATGTGGAACGTATTGTAATTGCAGAAGTAGATGAACAAAAACGTCCTATGAAAGGAACAGAGAAAACCTTTGAAGTAGATACCTTATTGTTATCCGTTGGATTGATTCCAGAGAATGAACTTGGAGTAAGTGCAGGAATTACATTAGACGCAAGAACCAAAGGTGCTGTTGTAAATGAATACTTTGAAACCAATATTCCTCATGTTTATGCATGTGGAAATGCTTTGCATGTGCATGACATCGTGGATTATGTAAGTATGGAGGCAAGTGAAGCAGGAGAGAGTGCCGCCAATGATATTCTTCATCAAGTACGAGGAAGTCGTGATATTCGTTGTATCGCAAAACAAGGTGTATCTTATGTAATGCCTCAATATGTATCATCCACGCCTCAAAAAGATATCACAATTTGTTTTCGACCAACACTTCCTTGTAAGCATGTAGAGGTAGTTATAAAAGATGGAGAACGCATTATTAAAACGATTAAGAAAAGATACTTATTGCCAGCAGAAATGGAACGTATCAAAGTGAAGAAAGAAGATTTAGGAACGTTAACCCAAGAAGTAAGCGTGGAGGTGAATGAATTATGAGAAAAGAACTTGATTGCATCGTATGTCCGATGAGTTGTCATTTAGAAATTGAGCTTGATAATGAAGAAGTTGTTTCTGTTACGGGGAATACTTGTCCAAGAGGAAAAGCATTTGCGATTAGCGAATTAAGCTGTCCTATGCGAATGATTACCACTACCGTAAGAATTCATGATGGTTTACATCCATTATTGCCAGTTATTAGTTCACAAAATATCCCAAAAAGTAAAATTTTTGATATAATGAATGTATGCAAAACACTAGAGGTGAAAGCTCCTATTCAAGTAGGTGATATTCTTGTGAAAAATATCGCGGATAGTGGTGCGGATTTACTAGCTTCTAGATCAATGGAAATGAGGAAATAACTTGATTGATCAAAAGATAATCCCTGTGATATCGGATTGGAAAACATTTGAAAAGTTCTTAGTTGGAAAACATTGTTGGTGTATTCTTATGGATTTTCATATCAACTTTATGGAAGAACTCTTTATGAAATTACATGCACATGATAAAAAGGGGATTGTACACATGGACTTGATTAAAGGAGTCCAAAATGATACCTTTGGAACACAATATATGTGTCAAAAGTTACGAGCAGATGGAATTATATCTACAAAACCTAAAGCAATCGAAGCCGCAAAAGCGAATCATGCGGTTTCTATTTTAAGGGTGTTTCTTATCGATTCTCGCTCTTTACTAAAGAGTGCACAGTTGGCAGAAACATTAAAACCAGATTATGTAGAAATACTCCCTGGAATTATTCCTAATGCGAAAGCTATGATGCAAAAGTATTGTGATGTACCACTGATTGCAGGTGGTCTTATCAAAACCAAAGAAGATGTGGCTACTTGCCTTCAAAGTGGTATGTCTGCGATTACAACAAGTTCATTAACCTTATGTGATATGGAGGAAGACGTATGAAAAAGGCATTGGTACTAGGGGGCGGCGGTAGCAAGGGGGCCTATGAAATAGGTGTTTGGAAAGCTTTAAATGAATTGGACATGAAGTTTGATATTGTCACTGGTACAAGTATTGGTGCACTTATTGGAGTGCTTGTTGTACAAAATGATTATGAAAAAGCACTACAGTTATGGGAACATTTAAGTGTAGAAGATGTCATGGTCAATGGTGTTAATATGGATATGGATATCGAACTTATCATGTCACAAAAAGGAAAGTATATCGATTTTTTATCAAGTTATCTGCATCATAAAGGGGCAGATATATCTCCGTTTGTAGAAATTGTAAAAAATATGTACGATCCTAAGAAGTTTTTTGAAAGCAAATTGGATTATGGTTGTATGACTGTTAATTTTTCAAAACACTGTGCACAACCTATGTTAAAAAAAGATATGAGTGAAATAGATGTAGTAGATTATATTATCGCAAGTGCTTCTTGTTTCCCAGCATTTCCTATGAAAATCATTAACGATGAAAAATTCATCGATGGTGGATATCATGATAATGTACCAATTGAATTGGCACGTGCTATGGGTGCTGAAGAAATTGTTGCGGTGGATTTAAAGAGTATTGGGAAATATCAAGTACACAAACCACAACCAGATACGATTTATATTGAACCTTATGTACCATTAGGAAGCTTTCTATTGTTTGAAAAAGATCGCATTGAGCGTAATATGAAATTAGGTTATCAAGATGCGATGAAAGCGTTTGGTAAATATTGGGGATACATTTATACATTTCCTCTTACGGAAACAGAATGTATTTCAGATTTTGAAGATAAGATGGAAGATGCATTCTTTAACATAGATGTTATTTTGGTTAGAGATAAAATGAAACTACTAACGAAGAAAGTGGTAGATCATGAAATCAAACATGCGTTGGAAGATTATCAAACCTATGAACATCCGTTTTTAGCACTAATAGAGCGTATCGCGTTTGATTTTGAAATTGATGATTTAGAAATAAGAAACTTCAATGAACTCGTTGAAGAAGTCTTACAAATCGCAGATCATAACGTTACTACTTTTCATCGAGATGAACATAGTAAACTTGGTATTAAAGAATCATTGGAAAGCTTAAAAGGAGAATCTTCTCAAGGATTGTTAAGTTACATTTACCATTATGTAACAAAAGCAACCAGTGATCAAAGTCGCGAAACAGAATTGTTATGTGCAATGTTTCCCGACGCTTTCTTAAAAGCATATGCATTATATGCAATAAAACAAGGATTTCAATTTGAATAGATTAGAGGAAGGATACTCTTTGTATCCTTTTTCTAATCTATTGTTGCGAATGCAGTACATACAATCATGTCAAATATATAGATAATGATTTCATGTTTTAATGGAAATTGTTAATCTTTTCGATTTTTCAATATCAATGTATACTGTCAATGTAAAGCTGTTAACGCTTACACATAGACAGAAAGGAGGAACTATGAGAGAAAAGAATATTGTAAGAGATTTAATGGATAGCAAAGCATATTGTAGCTTGGATTACTTTGCGCAACGTTATCAAGTAAGTGCGAGAACCATTAGTAATGATATAAAGTATTTAACCCGAATCTCAAAGAAAAATGGATTTGAAATATTATTGAAGCGTAAAGAAGGATATTATTTAAAAATTGTAGATAAAGAAAAGTTGCTTGATTTTCTACAAGATGAAGATATTCAAACAAGTCCTATCAAAGATCGAATCCTTGTGATTTTGACTCGATTGTTATCACAACCATCTTATCAAAAACAAGATGATTTAGCAGATGACTTACAAATTAGCAGATCCATGATCAAACTCGATATGAACAAAGTAGAAGAGCGATTAGCACAATATGAATTATGTTTGAATCGCAAAGCACATTTTGGAATCTGTGTGGAAGGCGATTATCATAACCGCAAAGCCTTATTGATGGATTTGATGGATCAAGATGACTATGTGGAAGAAAAAATCGATGAACTTATTGATAAAGAAAAAATGAAGTTGATCGATAAGAAATTGATTGAACTATTACGTACTTATGATCTTAGTACCAATTACGCAGAGATGATGAAACTGGATCGTTATTTAAAAATTACAATTGCGTTATGTAAAAATGGATTTGTAAATGATGAACAAGTATCGCTTAATAATTCGCAATATATTGATATTGCCATGAGCTTAAAAGAGGAAATAGAACGTATTAGTAGTCTTGATATCAATCGTGGGGAAGTTGCGGATATCGCAGAATACTTGCGTATGAAAACCAAACCTAAAACAGTGACCTTAAATTATGATGATGAATTAAAAGAAGATATCTTGAAATTCTTAGAAGAAGCGGATGCACAATATGAAACTGCATTTCTAAAAGATCGTGATTTTATACAAAGTTTGTTTGCCCATGTATCCTTATTGGTGGATCGTTTGCATCAAAGTATTTCTTTCGATAATCCTTTGGTACAAGAGATTAGCGCGAAATATCCAGAGATATTTAATATCTCCATTAAGTTCGCAAATATGCTAGAGAGTCGTTACAAAGTAAAGGCTACACAAGATGAAATTGGATTTATCGCTACGCATTTCGCAGCGCATATGGAAAAAGAATATCGCAATAAACTTCGCTCTTTTAATAAAATTGCTATTGTTTGTTCCTCTGGAGGAGGAAGTGCCTTCCTCATTAAATTAAAAATTGAATCCTTGTTTAGTGATGCCGATGTCGCTACGTTCTCTTTCATGGAAATGGAAGATTTACATCGATATTCACCAGATATCATCTTCACCATAAAAGAACTTCAAGATAGCTTCAATGTCCCAGTGGTACTCATTAAAGAATTGCTAAACGATGAAGATATTCAAAAAATAAAACATATGTTTGAATTCTGTGGCATTGAAAGGAAGAAAGAACTGAAGTTAGACACCTTTCATTCTTTATTTCGCAAAGATGCTTTCTGGATGTTAGATGAAGGAAGTTATAAAGAGATTATCAAAACAATGTCATCTTCGCTAGTGTTGAATGGTTATGCACAAGCAGGGTATAGCGAATATGTATTGCAAAGAGAAGACGTATTGTCTACGGTGTATAGCAATGGAATTGCGATTCCACATCCAATTGAAATGTGTTCTGATCATAATATGTTGGCTGTAGGAATCGTGAAACACGATTTAAAAGAAGAAAATAAGGTAGTGAAAGTTATCTTCTTAGTAAACTTGCAAAAGGGGAACTTGGAAATACATCAAAATATATCGAGAGTTCTCTTTGAAGTAATGCAGGATGAACGACTCGTTGATAAGATTCGTAATTCTTCATCTTATGAAGACTTTATGAAGAATATAAGTAAGTTAGACTTTTAAAGGAGGAACTTATGAATATAAAATTTTTAGAAGCATTATCCAATGCGGATGGAATTGCGTCCAATGAACAAGAAGTACGTGATGTATTACTTAATGAATTGCGTGATTATGCAGATGAAGTAGATAGTGACAATATGGGTAGTATCATTTTCAAAAAAGGAAACAAAGGTCCTAAGATTATGATTTGTGCACATATTGATGAAGTTGGCTTTATTGTTCGTAGCATTAGTGAACAAGGGCAAGTTATGTTGATGAGTGTCGGGGGAGTAAAACCACTCGCACAGTTCATGCAACGAGTACGTATCACAACAGAAGATGGTAAAAAAATTCATGGAATTATCCAATCGTCTTATGTGGATGGACGTGCAGAAAAAATGTATGTAGATTTAGGTGCTCAAAGCGCACAGGACGTATACGATTTAGGAATTCAGGTAGGAGATATGGTAACCTATACAACGTCCTTTGAAGAGATGGATATACAAGGCATTGTAACTGGAAAAGCATTCGATGATCGCTTAGGGTGTTACATCTTTGGAGAAGTCTTAAAACGTTTAAAAGACATCGATCATCCAAATACAGTTTATATGGTAGGTACATCAAGTGAAGAAGTTGGAATACGTGGTGCAAAAACAGCAGTATACAAAGTAAATCCAGATGTCGTATTCCCAATTGATGTTGCTTGTTTCAATGATGAGTTTGTACGAAATCATACCAATCAACGTCAGATTGGAAAGGGTATGATGCAAACAAATTTCGATCGTACACTTGCACCAAATCGAAAACTAGTATCCTTAGTTCGTGATACAGCAAAGAAATTACATAAACCATTACAGTTGGATATGTTCAATGCTGGAGGAACGGATGGAGGAGAAGTTCATAAGAGTCGTGATGGAAAACCAACCGTTGTAAGTTGTTTGCCAGTACGTTATGGACATTGTGCATTTTCCATTGCACATAAACAAGACATCGAGGATGCCATTGAAATTTTTGTAGAAATTATCAAAAATTTCGATGATAAAACATATGAAGATAGCATTCAATTTCTAGGAGGAAAAGGAAAATGACAGAGTTAGAAATGCAAATCGTTGGTATTATATCAACCGCTGGGGACAGTAAGGGAAAAGCTTTTGCTGCATTAAAGAAAGTAAAAGAAGGCGATTATGCTGGGGCAAAAGAGCTTTTAGAAGAATCTCGTAAGATCGATTTAGAAGCACACAAGATTCAAACAAAATTGATTCAATCTGAAATGGATCCTGATGCAGATAAGACACCAATTAGTCTGTTGATGGTACATGCACAAGATCATTACATGACTGCGCAGCTAGCTCGTGATGTGATAGAAGCATTAGTAGAAGTATTTGAAGCAAAAGAAGGAGGAAAATAAAATGAAAATCTTATTATGCTGTGCTGGAGGATTCTCCACAAATATGTTGATGCAAAACATGAAAAAGGTAATTAAGGATAGTGAAAAATTGAAGGAAGAAGATTTCGATTTCACTGCTATTCCTGCAGATTCATTAGAATCAGAAATCGATAACTGGGATATCGTATTGGTTGGACCACAAGTATCTCACAAAACAGATTTCATTGCGGCTATCTGTGAACCAAAAAACATTCCATATACGGTAATCGATAAAGATGTATATGGTTCAATGGATGGAGCTACTGTATTAAAACTTGCTTTAGTAACATACAAGAAACATCAATTACAAAACGCAAAATAAAAGAATAGTATATGAAAGGAGAGCATTATGTTCGCTATATTTGAAGGTTTTATGAACAAGTACTTAATGCCATTAGCGCATAAAGTAGATAAACAAAGACATTTAAGTGCCGTAAAGGCATCTATGGTTGCGATGACACCATTTACAATTCTAGGTAGTTTCTTCGCAATCATTCCAGCTTTACCAAACATGATTGAAAAGATTCCAGCAGAGGGAGTACGTAACTTCTTTGGACCAATGTGTGATTTCATCATTGCCAATGAAGAATTGCTAGGATTACCTGTTACGTTATCGATTGGAATGATGAGTGTATACGTGGTTATGTGTATCGCTTATAATTTGGGGAATCACTATAAGCTATACATTCCAGGTTGTATTACATTATCTACATTCGCATTCTTATTCGTTGCGGCAGAAAATGTAGAAGGTGGTATTTCTATTTCAAACTTTGGAGCAAAAGGTTTGTTCTGTGCAATGTTAGTAGGTATGCTTGCTGTTGAAGTATATCGCTTCTGTAAAGTAAAAAACTTAACGATTCGTATGCCTGAGGGTGTTCCTGATTTCGTTTCAAAATCATTCGAATTAATTCCAACAACCATTCTTGTCGCAGCTGTATTTATTCTTATTCGTTGGGCATCAATTGAGGTATTTGGAGTACTTCCTCCACAGATTTTAACACAGTTCTTATCTCCACTTGTTGGTTCTATGGACAATCCTTGGAGTGTGTTATTCTTAAACTTCTGTATTTGTTTGATTTTCTTCTTTGGTATTCACTCTTCTGTATTTGGACCAATCACTCGTCCAATTATGTTAACATTCATCGCTGAAAACATCGCTGCTAGTGCAGCTCATCAGCCAATTCCACACTTCTATACAGCAGGTACATCCAGTGCATTCTTTGGATTTACAGGAGCTGGTATTACGATTGGTTGTGTTGTTGCTTGTATGATGTCAAAATCTCAGCGTTATAAAAAGATTGGTAAAGTGTCATTATTCCCATCTTTATTCGGTATCAATGAACCAATTCTATTTGGCGCACCAATTATTCTAAACCCAATCATGTTCATTCCATTCGTATTTGGTGGAGCCATCATCGGTACACTTCCAATGTTTGCGATGCATTATGGTTGGTTAGCAAAACCAGTATTCGATCCTCCATATGTAGGGGTATTCCTAGAGGCATTCTTAACGAATGGTGATTGGAAAATTCTAATTTGGAATGGATTACAATTAGTACTAGCAATTCTGTTATACTGGCCGTTCTTTAAGATTATGGAACGTCAGGAATTACGTGAAGAAGAAGCACGTATCGCGGCCGAAGGTGAAGGTGCTGCACCAAACGCTAATGGACCAGTTAAGAATATCTTCTCAAGTGATGATGATGCTCTCTTGAATGATATGGATCTGGATTTCTAAATAAAGAAAATAAAGCACTCTGATAGGTTCAGAGTGCTTCTATATGTGAGGTAAGATTATGAAAGAAAATAGAATACAGGCAGTACGTCAGATTCTCATCGATAAAGAAGTGGATGCCATCCTTGTGAAAAGCAAATCCAACAAACGTTATTTAGGCGCATTAGTGGGTAGTGGAGTTAGTGTTTTGGTTACGAAAGAACAGGTATATCAAATCATGGATGGTCGCTATATGAATGAAGCACAAGCTTCAACAACTGGATTTAAAAATATTGTTTTTCAACAAGGAAGCAGCAATCTAGCAGAAATCAAGAACATCATTGGTGCTAACGGAAAGCTGGCGATCGAGGCATCACAAACCTTAGTAAAAGAATATGTAAAACTAAACGAAATTGGTTTTCAACTTGTATTATTAGAAAACGAATTAGAAGTTGCTAGAAAAATAAAAGATGAAGAAGAAATCGCTCTTGTTAAAAAGGCATGTGAGATTACAGATCGTATCTTTATGGAAGCTATATCAACGGTAAAAGTGGGGATGAAAGAATATGAATTATCCGCATTATTACAATATCTGGCCATCAAAAATGGCGCAAGTGCAATGGCATTTGATACCATTGTCGCTAGTGGTACAAGAGGTTCTATGCCACATGGTCGTCCAACGGATAAAACCTTCCAAGAACATGAATTTATCACCATTGATTTTGGGATTACATACCAAGGCTATCAATCCGATATGACACGTACCATTTGTATTGGTACACCAGAACCAAAAGTAAAAGAGATATATGATATCGTCTTAAAAGCACAATGTGCTGGAGTAGACTTTATCAAAGCAGGTGTTACTGGAAAAGAAGTAGATGCACATGTACGTGGAATTATTAGTGAGGCAGGGTATGGTGAATACTTCACACACGGACTTGGACATGGTATGGGTATGGGAGATGGAGAACTTCCTATACTAAATCAAGTTAGTGATACTGTGCTAGAAAATGGGATGATTATGTCTTGTGAACCAGGTATTTATGTACCAGGTGTTGGTGGAGTACGTATCGAAGATGATGTGCTTATTGTAAATGGAAAAGGGGTAGCTTTAAATCATACCCCAAAAGAATTAATTTGTTTGGAGGTGAAATCATATGAAGTATGATTTCGATCATCAAATCAATCGCAAATTATCAAAGTGTAGAAAATGGGATAATGGCATCCTAAAGAATAAATTTGGATTGAATGAAGACGCAATTCCAATGGACTTAGCTGATTTAGATTTTGAATGTGCTCCGGCTATCAAAAAAGCGATGGTAGAACGTGCAGAATTGGGTGACTATGGATATACGTATACATATGATGAATACTATGATGCATTGATTCATTGGAACAAACGTCGCTATCATGTGGATATTGAAAAAGAATGGGTGAAATTGACCTTTGGAACGTGTGGAACATTACATTATATTGTGCAATGTTTTTGTCAACCAGGGGATGCTGTCATGATCAATACACCTGCCTACGATCCATTTGCGGAAGCAGTAGAACGTGGGGATTGTCGTCTTGTATGCAATTCCTTAAAACTAGAAAATATGCGTTATTATTTAGACTTTGAAACGATGGAAAAACAAATGATTGAAGAACAAGTAAAATTGTTTATCTTTTGTTCTCCTCAAAATCCAAGTGGACGAATTTGGACAAAAGAAGAATTGCATAAAGTATCACAACTTTGTATCAAACATAACGTATTGTTGGTATGTGATGAAATTCATCGTGATGTATTATTCAATAAAGAGGCATTCACTACGTTATGGAAGGCAGATCCAGAAAGCATCCATCATTCCATTATGTGTGTATCGCCTAACAAAGGATTCAACTTAGGTGGTTTAAAATCTTCCTATGTTATGATAGAAAACAATGATATACGGGAACGTTTATGGAAGTATTTACAACGTGTTTATGTAACTAGTCCACACGTATTTGCAATACCTGCAATCGTTGCAGCTTACAATGAATCAGAAGATTGGTTAGATGAATTATCTCAGTACATTCATGAAAACTTTGAAATTTTATATGCATGGTTTGCGCAACATATGCCAAACGCAAAGGTTATGAAAGCTGACTCTTCTTTCTTAGCGTGGATTGATATGCGTGAAGTATTTAAAGATGAAGATGAGATGAGGAACTTCTTCATCAAAGCAAATGTATCAATGGTCGTTGGTAGCTACTTTGTAAAAGATGGATATGGATGGGTACGTTTGAATGTAGGTACTCAAAAAGCAATCTTACAAGAAGCTTTACGCCGCATGGAAGAAACTTATAAAACGTGGAAATAAACCCTATATAAAAAGAAGATCATGGCGATCTTCTTTTTATATATTAGTTAAATAATTCGTCTTGATGAGAAGCGAAGCAATATTCATCAATTGTATTTTCGATACGATCACGAATCAATGCTTCAGGATCATTTTCAATGATGCCTTCACGTACTCTAGTGTACTGAATAGGCATAAACTGAGAAAGGGCCGCAAGTGAAATACCTGTCTCACGAAGGTTTTTGATTAATAATTCTTTCGCTGCAACAACATTTGGATTTGGCATATAGTAGCGAGAACGATCGGAGAATGAGAATTTACGTTTGAACCATTGTTCCTGATCATTTCCATGATAGTGTTTTGCCCAGTTTTTAGGTTCTGCTAACATTGCTTCTTCTAACACGTTTACAAAGTTTGATGTTGGTTTATCACTTCCGTGCATCATCATTTCTTCTATGTAAGATAAGGAGAATAATGCTTCACGCATTCCATAGGTTAATCCAGGACCAACTTTTAAGATTCCTACGCCATCTTCTACTAATTCACGCAGTTTGTATTTTGTTTGATAATCTGTAGAATGTCCTTCAAATACAAGATTAGGGAAGTCTTTGATACTTGCCATTAAATCTTTTGCTTTTTCACGATCATATTCTGTACAACCAGCATCTTTTTCTTCTACACCAGGCTGTACTACAACAGCAATAACATCGTTCCAAACATCTTGAAGATTTTCATTTGCGAATGCTTTTTCGAAAGCTGTAACAGTTGCCTTAAAATCTTCTACACGTGTTACTTGCATACCAGCATTTTCTTCTTGTGCACCGCCAGGAATTGGTACTTCACTACCAACGATGTATACAGGGCGTATTGCATCAGGTTGTGTTTTACATAAATCTTGGAAAGTTTCTTCACATATACGAACCAAACGAGCACCACGTGCTGCGATGATTTCATCACTTAAACGAACTTCTGGATCATCGCTGTTTACCTTCATGCTTGTATCAATATGTATTTTTGTAAAACCAGCCGCAACATAACAACGCACCAATTCTTCAGAAAGCTTCATAGCTTCTTCTTCATCGTTAGAGGCAAACGTAAGTGGTCCTAAATGATCTCCACCAAGGAATACTCTACTTTCATCAAAGTCGATTGCTTTGGCTTTTTCCATAACGAAGTTACGGAAATCCATAGGTGTCATTCCTGTGTATCCACCGTTTTGGTCTACTTGGTTCGCAGTTGCTTCGATTAGTACGCATGAATGATCGCGTTTTGCACGTGCTAATGCAGCTTCAATTACGTAATCATTTGCACTACAACATGAATAAATTCCAACTGGTTGACCCTTTTTCTGTTTCATAACAATTTGTTTCAATGGATTTGCTTGTGGCATATAAACATCCTCCTTATATCTGTTGAAATTATAACACGATTCAATTGCTTTGGTAAATGAATAGCCACGTAGTTACTAGTTTGTATAAATAATCTGTTCAAAAATGCAAATCATGTATAATCGTGTCGAAATAAGTCATTTTATTTTTATAAAGTAACCACTTTCATGTTGGAAGTGTCTAAAAATGTGCTATACTTAATGAGACGTTTGTATGACGTTTTTGTTATGTAGATAATTTAAAGGGTGGTGTAAATTGATGAAAGATGCTCAAAATAAAGCAATACTACAACAAGTAAGAGTTTTACTTGATCAATTGGATGCGAACTCAGAGAATACACAGATAATAAGCACTGCAGATGATGAAATACATCTCCTTAAGAAGCTGTTACAAATGAGTTGTAATCGATATTGGATTTATGATCCGGTAATTCATACTGTAGAAATTTTTCAATACGATGAAATTACAAAAGAAGAAGTAAAAACGACACGATCATTGAGTGCATTACAGAGCGGAATGGATGATGAGCACCGTTGTAAAGCGATAACTGCTTTTCGTCGTATCGTTCATAAAGAAAGTACAGAAGAATCTTTTGAATATATGGATGTTCAGGGTGAGGAAACAATCCTTTATGAAATTCATGCGCATGCTTGGGGAGTAAACAACCAATACCGTGTGGTAGGAACTACAAAAGTCATTGGCAAGGTGCAACGTTCTATGAATGAAATACAACAAGCACAACGTAAATATGAACAATTGTTAAGCTTATCCAATATGTATATTTGGGAATTCGATGTAAAACGTAAAATCTTTAGTGCAAATCATAGTTTGAGTGAAAAGCTAGGGCTGGAAGAAAAGCCTTATACAATAGATGAGCTAGATAAAGTGATTCATATTCCAGAGATGAATGCTTTTCTGGAATGGATCGATGGAAAAAAAGTACAAGACAAAGCAGTTGTACACATTCAGCAGCTCGAGACAGATTTTGAGTTTATCTTTGAAACGAACTTCAAAGAAGTGAATGATGGCTTTGGAGATTATGCATCATTGTTAGGGATTATGATTGATATCACCGAACATGAAATGTTAAAAACAATGGCATCAAAAGATACCTTAACGGGGTGTTTCAATCGAAATATGGCAGATGTAACATTGGATTTAAGTTTTAAAAATTATATTGAAAATGATGAAACGTATACGATTATTTTCTTCGATGTAGATAAGTTTAAAACAGTAAATGATCGACATGGTCATGATATGGGAGACTATATATTAAAAAGTGTTTGTGGACATATTAGTAAAGAAATTCGAAGTAATGATATGATGTTTCGTTGGGGTGGAGATGAATTCTTGTTGATTTGTAGAGGTATTGCAAAAGAAAACATTTATGGATATATTGATCGTCTACGGAAAACAATCGAACAATCTCTATTTGAATTTAATGGTACAAAATTACAAGTTACGATTTCCATTGGTGCAGCAGTATTCTATAAATCGGATGTAGATCATAGCTATGCGATGAAACGCGCAGATCGTAGTCTCTATAAAGCGAAGCTTGCTGGAAGAAATAAAGTCTGTATATTAAATTAAAGCCTTCTCAATTGCTGAGAAGGCTTTTCATATCATTGGGTAAAGGACAGCGAATACTTACTTGTTTTTGCAAAAGGGGGTGGTATAAAACAACCTCTTGTGCATGAAGGGCAAGGCGTGAAATATAAGTGTCTGGTGAACCATATAATGTATCATGTAGAATGGGATGTTCAATGGAAGAAAGATGGACGCGTATTTGATGTGTTCTACCTTGATGTAGTTTACATTCTACATGGGTAAAGTGTGGATAACGCTTAATAATTGTGATATCAGTTTTTGCTTCTTTACCAGTATTTGAAATACGCATTTTATTGGATTGGTGACGATCTCTTCCAATCGGACTACAAACTTGCCTATGGTTTCCTAAAAGGATACCACTACAGATAGCACAATACCGACGTTCAATTTGTTTCTCTTGTAACATGTGATCAAGTAGGGGCTGTAAAAGTGGTATCTTACAAAAGATAACTGTTCCACTTGTTTCTTTATCTAAGCGATGTATCGCGCGTACTGGACATAAGATATTATGAAGCACATAATATCCCTTCACTACATCATATAGTGTGGTTTCTTTACTTACTCCATCACTGTGGACAAGCATATTAGCAGGTTTATCAACAATCAAGAACAATTCATCTTCATATAGAAGGCAAAGATCATCAAAACAAGGGGTGACAACTTCTTTATCCTCTTCGAAAAGACAACGTAATAAGAGTGTATCTCCTTTTTGTATCTGTGTATTTTGTTTGATACATTGATGATTTATGTGTACACACGCACCTTGATAATATTGATATCGCGTCTTTTTACTAATGTGTAAAGACGTGAAAATATCATCACTACAAGTGTTTTGTTCACACATGATTTCTAGGATATCATAGTTCCATTTCATTTTCATATAAATTCCTCATAAATTTTTGAGCATTTGCATATCATTTAGGGTTCAGGTAATGCTATACTATGTGTGTAGTAAGTAGCATAATAGCTACTATGAAGAATACCATAAAACAAGGAGGAATGAAATATGAAATTATTAAAATGTTCAGTTTGTGGAAATGTCGTCGAAATGGTAGAGGATAAAAACACCCCTATTATGTGTTGTGGAAAAGCAATGGAAGAAGTAAAAGCGAATACAACGGATGGAGCGCTTGAAAAACATGTTCCAGTTGCGGAAGTGGTAGATGGAAACTTGCATGTTAAGGTTGGTTCTATGGAACACCCTATGCTTCCAGAACATTATATTACAAATATTTTTGTAGAATTTGACAATCGCATTGGACGCGTGATGTTAAATCCAGGAGATAAACCAGAAGCAACCATCTGTATCGGAGACTATAAAGGCAAAATTCATGTATATGAATATTGTAATTTACACGGTTTGTGGAAAACTGACATCGAAATCTAAGAAATTTAGAGCCTGCAAAATGTATGGCTCTTTTTCTCACATAAAAATGTGATATTTGTTTTGCGATTTATTTAAAAAAAAGATATACTTTACATGTAGAAAGGGAGTGCAGATATGGAACGTGAAAAAAATTTGTATATGTATGTATACCGTATGATTTTAACGTGTATCTATAATGGTACATATGCGTGTCACGAGAAATTACCAGTACTCCCAGAATTATGCAAACAGTATAACGTAGGGAGAAATACCGTTCGTAGTGCATTAAGCGAATTACAAAAAGATGGTTATGTATCCCTACAAAAAGGGGTACAAGCAAGTGTTTTGTTTGATGTAGAGGATTTACAAGGAAATATTCAATATCGACAAGCTTTGATAGATGGAAGAGAAATGACCAAAGATGTATATGAAACTATGGATTTAGTAATACCAGATTTATTTATGGACTGTTTTCATAGTAAAGACATGAACATAGATGAGATGAAACAACTGGTCAAAGAATTCAACCTAGATAATATAAAAAATGAAGCACAGTTGATTAAAAGAATGTATGATATTTATTTGTATATTTTCAATGCTAGTAACAATCCAATACTTGTGGATCTATTCTCAACATTACTTTTTTATGCGTATCAACCATTGATACCAGAGAAACAATCTTATGTGAATTTAAAACGTAGTGTTAATGGTATACGTAAGGCAACAAGCATTGCGTTAAAATTTGCAAATGCAAAACAAGATAGCGTTGTGAAATATATGATTCGTAAAATGGTAAATATGCATGGAGAGAACTCTTTGCATTATATTGACGAATTGTGTAATGACTTAACACCACAGCATAGTGTTCCATTTGTTTGGGTTTGTAATCGTGATCAAGAATATCTATATGCTAAGGTTGCTTTGAACATTTTAGTTAGTATCGCTGATAAGACGTATAACTTACAGGATGTATTACCTTCTATTTCTGCATTATCAAAACAATATGATGTATCTGATCGTACAACCCGTAAAGCATTGGAAATTCTTCGTTATTATCAGGTAATCGAAACGGTAAATGGAATAGGCTCTAGAATTATAAAAGTGAATTTTTTAACGGATGACGAAATTTTAAAGGATGAAAAAGTAAAAGGTAATTTAATTGCTTGTAGTCATGCTTTGCAGGTTTTTGCGTCTATATGTAAAGCAGTGATGCCTCCAATATTGAAGGAAGCGAAGAAAGAAGAAATGATGGAGATTGCTAAGCGAATGGAGGGTTCTGTTTCAAAAACATTGGGACTTCTATCTGCATATGTATTCTCAAAGACGAACGCTTGTTTAAATATTATTTCTAATGAATTGTACAAGACATTAGATTGGAGTGTATTTGTGAATATGTTTGTGAAAAATTCTGAACAAGAACAATTACGTGAAGATTTGATACACGCGCTTATGGAAAATGATAGTACTCATATTTTTCAAATTGCAATGAAGATATTAGAAACAGATAGTTTACAGCTTACTACAATTTTACAGTTGATATAACAAAGTCCCTACTAGAGAATCTAGTAGGGACTATATTTATTAGATTTCATATTTATTTTAAGCAAACTACAGGATTCACGTGGAAGATGCAAATCTTTTCAAAGACTTAGTCATAAATCCCATTCTTGTAGTAATGTAGTAATGCTTGTGTGCCGTTATCTTCTTCACCGTCTTCAGCAAGACTTTCATACATTTCACATACAGCGTTTAACATATGAAAGTCTATGTTTCTTTGTTTCATTTCATCTTGTATGATATGCATGTCCTTTATGAAATGCTTAATATAAAAGCCGGGTTCAAAATCTTTCTTTAATACACGAGGCGCTGTATGTTCAATTTGCCAACTACCTGCAGCTCCACCTTTGATTGCTTGTAGCATTTCTTCTTCGCAAAGTCCTGCATTTCTAGCATAAACAATGGCTTCACTCATTGCCGCAACAGCACCAGCTACAGCAATCTGATTACATGCCTTTGTATGCTGTCCATTTCCTGCAGGTCCCATATAATTCAAGCTCTTGCCCATACAAGAAAACAAGGGAACACATTGTTCAAATATATCTTTATCTCCCCCACACATGATGGATAAAGTAGCATTACGTGCCCCGCTATCTCCACCAGAAACTGGAGCATCCAACATTGCTAAGTTACGTTTTTTAGCTTCTTCATATAAAGTGGATGCTAGTTGGGGAGAAGATGTTGTCATATCAATTAGAATACACCCTTCTTTTACATTGACAAATATGCCATCATCCCCCATATAAACTTCTTGTACATCTTTTGGATAACCTACCATAGTGAATACAACATCCACATGTTGCACACACTCCTTTATTGTTTCATATACTTGTATTCCATGTTCTTTTAAATCCGATGCTTTTTCATATGTACGATTATATGCACACACATGATGTCCTGCATTTGCTAGATGTAATAACATAGCTTTCCCCATAACCCCAGTACCAATCCAAGCAATTTTCATTAGAATCCCTCTTTCTTTTTTCTTAATTATAACAGAAATAAGGAAAAAATAAGCATTGAAAGTATGCTTTGTGCGATACGATAACCAACATATTTAAAATAAGAAAATGGAATGTGTTCTGCAATTGCCTTTACTTGCATATGCACACAAAGTCCTCCAAAACTCAACAACATACAAGTCAGTAATTGTAGAATAAAATTGGATAAGGGGAGTTCTTGTAAAAGTACGACTCCACTAGAAAATTCACTGATAATGCGTAATGGATAGGCAAGAAAGCTAGGTAAGAAGTGCAATAGTACGCCACTTACACTCATAAACAACATCATATATCCACCAATCATATAGAGTGCTTTTCCACTTTCTAAAATAGAAGTTGTAATAGATTTTGACAGGGCAAACGAAGGAGTTTTTGAAGTAGCTGTATATATGGGGTGTTTACGTGTCACTAGTAACAACACAAATCCGCTTAAAATTTGTGCTGCAAAAAGGAAGATGCCAATGGTAACACTTTGAAACAATAAAGCTCCACAAGTCATAACAACAAAACCTGGAGCCGCAAAACTACATGTATACAAAGCTCTTTTTGCGCCTTCTTCATCGAGCTTTCCATTATGAAACGCTTCATCCACAAACAATGCTCCATTAGGAAAGCCTAAAAACATAGTACATAAAATAAGTGAAAATGCCCCTTGATCAATATGGAATATACGTGATATAAAAGGGATGTGAATGTGCTCTAAGATATGACGATGATAGATAATGCGAATACAAACGAGGGTTACAAACATGGAAGGAACGAGTTTTTCAAACCATAAAGTTAAGGCATCCTTCGTATATTGTAAGGTATCTTTTGCGAACCATAAAACAAGAATTAAAATCATACATAAAAATATATCCTTTATATATTTCATAATCTTCACCACTATATTGTATGTTGTGATGAAAAGATTATGAAGTTCTTCACGAAACGATAAAATTATGTTAAACTTTTCCTTAATGAAAGATGGTGGAAACATGTTTGCATGGCTCATAAATAAATTCATACAACATAAGGATCGAATTGAAAAAGATTCCGTACGACAAGCCTACGGGAATTTGGCAAGTATCGTTGGAATTGTAAACAATATCGTGTTGTGTCTTATTAAATTTATAGCGGGAACATTGGCACAAAGTGTCTCGATAACCGCAGATGCGATTAACAATTTATCAGATGCAGGGAGCTCTGTAATCTCTTTGGTAAGTTTTCGACTTTCAAGTAAACCTGCAGATGAAGAACATCCGTTTGGTCATGCACGTTATGAATGTATTGCATCCATGATTGTTGCTTGTTTGATTTTGATATTAGGGGCAGAGCTTATCAAAACAAGTTTTGATAAGATTCTTCATCCTCAAATTGTTACGTTTCATTGGTTGAGTGTTGGGATTTTAGGTTTTTCCATCGGTATCAAACTTTGGATGTATTTCTATAATAAGAAATATGGGAAATTGATTGATTCTAGTATTATGCAAGCAACAGCTGCTGATTCTATATCCGATGTTATGGCAACGAGTGCTGTTTTAGTATCTTCTATACTTTCTCCTTTGATCCATTTCAATTTGGATGGATATATGGGAGTAGTTGTCGCATGTTTTATTATTTATGCGGGGTATGGGATTATTCGTGATGCCCTGAATGAGATTCTAGGGCAAGCTCCTAAGGAAGAATTGGTAAGTGAGATTGCGAAACACATTGAGGGAACTCCTGGTGTACTTGGGATGCATGATTTGATTGTGCATGATTATGGACCAAGACGTTTGTTTGCTAGTGTTCATGTAGAAGTAGATTATCGTGTTGATATTTTGAAATCTCATGATATGATTGACAATATGGAACGAGATTTTAAAGAGAATATGGGATTAGAGATGGTGATTCATATGGATCCAATTGTAATTGATGACCCTGAAACAAATGAGCTAAGAGATTTTATGCGAGGGGCTGTTAAGGAACTGGATCAGGATTTATCGATTCATGATTTCCGCATCGTGCCGGGAGAGACTCATACCAATATGATCTTTGATGTTGTTGTTCCTTATCACGTAAAACTTAAGAATTTAGATATACAAAGAGCATTAGAGGCAAAGGTAGGAAGAAAAGGTAAACAGTTTTATTTAGTAATTACCTTTGATCGTGCATATACTGCATAATTCATAGAAATAAGGGATGGTACAAAATGTATCATCTTTTTGTTAGGTATGGTATGAATAAAACGAAGAGGGTGGTAAAAACTAGGGTTGAAAGAAAGGAAAAGAAATTAGCACTCTAGTGTTGACAGTGCTAAAAGACGTGCTATAATATATTTAGCAATCGAGTGACAAGAGTGCTAAAGGAGTGATATTATGAACTTTGAAAAAATGTCAGAGAAGTTACAGGAAGTCATTATGCATGCCGTTGAAATCTGTAAAAACTATCAACATGCAACGATAGATACGATACAGATGTTAAAGGCAATTTTAGAAAATGATGTATTGGATGGTTTGTGTAAACGACTACAAATAGATAAAGGAAAAGCATTAGAGCTTATTGACCAAGAAATGGAAAGGGTCGCAAGTGCTACGAATGTGAATCCACAATTTTCAAGTGAAGTGATGCAGTCGTTTCAAAAAGCTACACAGTGGAGTGAATCCGTCCATGAATCATATTTAAGTGTTGCGAGTGTTTTTATTGCCCTTCTTTTCAATAAATCCTATATTTCTAAACAAATCGTTAAGGAATTTCATTTAGATGAAAAGAACTGCAAGGAAGAAGAACTTTTACGTAGAGGTGGAAAAACGATGGATACACCTAACGCGGAAAGTAATTTAGAAGCATTAAGTAAATATGGACGTGATTTAGTTGAAGATGTGAAGAATGGAAAGATCGATCCTATTATTGGAAGAGATGATGAAATACGCCGTGTGATACAGATTCTATCACGTAAGACAAAGAATAACCCAGTCTTGATTGGAGAACCTGGGGTTGGTAAGACAGCTGTTGTAGAGGGTATTGCTTGGCGTATTATGAAGGGGGATGTACCTTCCTCTTTAAAAGATAAAAAGTTGATTGAACTAGATATGGGTTCTTTAATAGCGGGTGCGAAATACCGTGGAGAATTTGAGGAACGATTAAAAGCAATTCTAGAAGAAGTAAAACAGGCACAAGGGAATATTGTTTTATTTATCGATGAAATTCATAATCTTGTAGGCGCTGGAAAAACAGAAGGTAGTATGGATGCTGGAAATATGTTGAAACCGATGTTAGCGAGAGGAGAACTTCGCTGTATAGGAGCGACCACCTTCCGTGAATATCGCCAATATATTGAAAAAGATGCGGCATTGGAACGTCGTTTTCAAAAGGTTCTTGTACAAGAACCTACGGTAGAAGATACGATTAGTATCCTACGTGGTTTGAAAGATCGCTTTGAATCCTATCATGGAGTAAAAATACTAGATGAAGCAATCTTGGCAGCTGCAATGATGTCCAATCGTTATATCACTGATCGATTTTTACCAGATAAAGCGATTGATTTAATTGATGAAGCGTGTGCTACTTTGCGTGTTGAGATGGAATCCATGCCACAAGAATTAGATGAATTACAACGAAGAATCATGCAGTTACAAATCGAGGAAACTGCGTTGAAAAAAGAAGAAGATAAAAAATCTAAAGAACGATGTCATGAAATTAGTGAAGAACTCAAAGGTTTACAGTTAAAAAAAGATGAATTGTATACGAAGTGGGAAGATGAAAAAGCAATCCTTGAAGAAAGTAAGGATGCAAAAGTACGTCTAGAAAGAGCACGTTTAGATTTGGAACAGGCCCAAAATGAAGCACGATATGAAGACGCTGCAAAACTACAATATGCGACCATTCCACATTTAGAGAAACTAATTCAAGAACAAAGTACAAAAGAAAAAGAGGACGCCTTGATTCAAGAAATAGTAAACGAGGAACTTATCGCAAAAATTGTATCTCGTTGGACAGGTGTTGAAGTAACACGTTTAGTGGAAAGTGAACGTAGCAAGCTATTACAGTTAAAAGCCTCTCTACAAAAACGTGTGATAGGGCAAGATCAAGCATTGGAACTTGTAAGTGACGCGATCATGCGTAGTAAGGCACAAATTCAAGATGAACATCGTCCAATCGGAAGTTTCTTGTTTTTGGGACCAACAGGAGTAGGGAAGACGGAAGTCGCAAAAGCCCTAGCACAACAATTGTTTGATAGTGAAAGTCATATTGTACGTATTGATATGAGTGAATATATGGAGAAACATAGTGTATCACGTTTGATTGGTGCTCCTCCAGGATATGTAGGATATGATGAAGGTGGACAATTATCAGAGGCAGTTCGTCGTAATCCATACTCTATTATCTTATTTGACGAAGTCGAAAAAGCACATCCAGATGTATTCAATGTGTTACTTCAAATACTAGATGATGGGCGTATAACAGATTCCAAAGGGGTTACAGTAGATTTTAAAAATACATTGTTAATTATGACAAGTAATTTAGGAAGTCAATTTGCCTTTGAAACTAGAGATAAAGAAGCCTTATATATGAGTGAGGTTAAAAAGTACTTCAAACCTGAATTTATCAATCGAATTGATGAAATTATTGTGTTTAACGCATTAAATGATGATATGTTAGAAAAGATTGCGCATAAATTTATGAAAGAATTAAGTGTACGTCTTGCGCATAAAGATATTTATTTGCAAGTGGATGATGAAGTATTTAAAAATATTGCGGCTTTTGGTGTAGATCCAATCTATGGGGCACGTCCAATGAAGCGTTATATTCAACGTAATATCGAAACTTGTATCGCGAGAGCGATGTTAGAAGGAAATGCTTCCAAGGAAGATACCATTCATTTACGAATAGAAAATCAAGGGTTTAAAGTAGAGATTATTCATCAAGATGGGAATGACAAATAAGTCATTCCCTTTTTAGGTAAGCTTAACGGTATGAAAAGTGGCTTTGTTCATGGACTTATGTTGTACAATTTATTATAATAGAGGTAAAGATTGGGGGTGTCATATGGTTTGGAATATTGCACCAGAATGTATCTCAACTGTTGTCCTTAGCATTATCTGGATTTATTCAAGAAAAGGTAGCATTGCGCCTAGTTTAAAAAACAAGTTATTTCAACTGTGTTTTTTAGTTACCTTTTTAGCAATGACGACCAATATAGTGTCTACTTTGTTGATATACAACTTGAGTTCATATACACTTGTGCTAGCATGGATTACGAATACCATATACTTTATTACAACTCCTCTTATGGGAATGATTTACTATTTATATGTTATGGCTAATTTATATGATCATCGAGGAGTACCAAAAGGAACACTCTTTATCATGTTGATTCCAGCTTTTATTTATATTGGGATGGTAATTGTAAATCCTTGGACACACGCAATTTATAGCCTTACATTAGAAAATGGGTATCAAACAGGTACTTGGATAGCATCTACCTATATTATATTTTATTTGTACTGTATGATAGCAGTGATAGCGGTGATTTGGAAAGGGAAGTATGTAGAAAAAACCGTACGTACCATTTTATTTTCATTTCCATTGATTGCGGCAATTGTGATTATATTTCAACAGGCATTTCCAGAAATCGTTTTATCTGGTTCTGCCGCAACCATTGCGTTGTTGATGATTTATTTATATATGCAAAACAAACAGATAGCAATCGATTATCTTACGAAGCTACCCAATCGACAAGAATTTTTGAATTTGATTGATTGGAGTATACAAACGAAAGTAGATTCTTTTTCGATTGTGATTGTGTCCTTACGTGAATTTAAAAGGATTAATGATGTTTATGGACAATATGCAGGGGATGCTTTCCTACAAGCAATTGGAGAGTATTTAAAAAAAGAGTTTTCCTTAAATCGTAGACAGTTATTTCGTTATAGTGGAGATGAGTTTGCCATTTTAATCGAAGATGCAAATCCTGCACACATCGAAGATATCTTACAACGTATTTCAAAACGTATGATGTCACCATGGAACTTGGATTCCTATAATTGTGTATTGTATGTTGCTTTGGGTGTTGTACAATATCCTTCCTGTGCTGATACCAAAGAAGAGATTATCAATGGTATTGAGTTCTCTATTAATGTAGCGAAGAAAGATACAGCAGCGCATCATATATGTTATTGTACACAAGATGTTTTGAATAAAGTAAAACGTCGCCAACAAGTAAGTGAAGCGTTACATGAATGCTTGAAAAAGAGAAGCTTTGCTGTGCATTATCAACCAATCTATTCATTGGATACGAAAAAGTTTTCAAGTGCAGAAGCATTGTTGCGAATACCGGATTCTATGATAGGAGCGATTTATCCAGATGAATTTATCCCAGTAGCGGAAGAAAGTGGTTTGCTTATAGATATTACATATTATGTACTTGATGAAGTTTGTCATATTTTACAAGAGACAAAAGATTTACAAATACCAATGGAATCTATTAGTGTAAATTTTTCTACCTCACAGTTTTTACAACCAGATTTAATGGAACGTGTGATTTCTATTTTAAATGAACATAATATCGATGGTTCTATGATCAAGATAGAAATTACAGAAAGTACATTGTCAGAAAATGCAGATGCGATGATGGCATATGCACGAATGATGAATACGCATGGAATACGCTTAAGTTTAGATGATTTTGGTACAGGGTATTCCAATACCACAAGTGTACTTACATTTCCAATCGATACCATTAAATTGGATAAGAGTTTGATTTGGTCCGCAATGAAAAATGATCGTTCTGCGATGGTTGTTAGAAATCTATCTAGAACATTTAAAGATTTAGGATTTGTAGTTTTAGCAGAGGGTGTTGAGACTCTAGAACAAAGTGACTTTGTAGAGGAGTGCGGTTGTAGTTTGATTCAAGGGTATTATTATGCAAAGCCAATTGCTAAAGAAGCTTTTATAAAATTCATGAAAGAACACCTATAAGGATCAAGTAATTGGTCCTTTCTTTATATTGTTTTGATAGTTTGAATTTTGTGTTATTATGTTATATGTCATAGTTTACTTGAATTTTTCTTGCGTTCATTATAAACTATATGACATGAATGCCTTTTTATAAGCTTTCTAAGGAGATTTACATGTTTGGATATGTTGTCGTTAATAAACCAGAACTAAAGATAAAAGATTTTGATATGTACAAATCTTTTTATTGCGGATTATGTAGAAGTCTTCATCGAATGTTTGGTAGAAGTGCCCAAGTGGCGTTGAATTATGATTTGACATTTTTAGCAATTTTATTAACAGGATTATATGAACCAGATACACAGATTATACAAGAGAGATGTGTGATTCATCCTTTAGGAAAACATACGAAATTACAAAATACATATATTGAGTATGCTGCAGAAATGACAGTTGTTCTTACCTATTTGAAATGTGAAGATGATTGGAAAGATGAACATCGATATCGTAGTAAGGCATTTATGTCCATGTTAAAGAACCGCTATCTTTCCATTAAGGAAAAATATCCAGAAAAGATATCTCGTATTGAAACAGCGTTGCATCAAATCCATGACCTAGAAGAACAAGGTTCAAGCGATCTGGATAAGATTAGTGCAACCTTTGGAATCGTGATGGGAGAAATACTTGCCTATCAAGAGGATGTATGGAAGTCCTCGCTGTATACGATAGGTGATTATTTAGGACGATTTATTTATATTATGGATGCTTACGATGATGTAGAAGAAGATATAAAAAAAGGAAGCTTCAATCCGTTTCAACAAGATTTGCAAAATGAAAATTTTGATGAACGAGTAAAGATGATATTAGAGCTTATGATTGCAAGTAGTGCAGATGCATTTGAAATGTTACCAATATTAGAACATGTAGATATTCTACGCAATATTATGTATTCTGGTATTTGGGCAAAATATGAAACAGTTCGAAAGAAAAGGTCGGGTGAAGAAGATGCAAAATCCGTATAGTATATTAGGTATTTCTCCAAACGCAAGTGAAGATGAAGTGAAAAAAGCGTATCGTGTTCTCGCTAAAAAATATCATCCTGACGTCAACAAAGATCCAGGTGCAGAAGATCGATTTATCGAGATTCAAAATGCGTACCAAGAAATTATGGATGCGAAAAAACGTGGAGATAGCGGTAATTTCTGGCAACAAAATAGTTATGGAGGGTTTCAAGGGTATGGACAAAGTAGCTATGGTGGTGCATCAGGAAATAACGATTATCAAAATGTTGTGAATTATTTGAATGCGCAACGTTATATGGAAGCATATAACATTTTGCAACAAATTCAAGATCGTGGTGCAGATTGGTACTATTTATCTGCGATTGCACAATATGGAATGGGCAATCAAATTGCGGCTATGGATTTTGCGGAGAAAGCATGCCAAATGGATCCTAGCAATCAACAATACCGTCAACTATATGCACAAATGCAGGGAGGACGTAATCGATACCAAAATATGCAACAACCATTCTCTATGGGTGGAAGCGACTTATGTTGTCGTTTGATTGTCTGTAGTATGTGTTTTAATGGGTGTTTTGGTGGTCGCTATTTCTGTTGTTAATGAATATTTAGAAAGATATGTACATAAAAGCATATCTTTTTTTTAGACCATTGACATAAAAGTTAAACTATGGTAACATTTTGTAGAATTAGCTGTGGCTAACAATGGAGTGGAGGCAACGCATATGATACCAATAACGATGTGTAGTGTAAATGAACGATTTGAGATACAACGTATTTCAGGACAGGATTCGCTAAGACAACATCTTGCAGAACTTGGATTTGTGGTAGGAACCCAAATTTGCATTGTTTCAAAACTACAAGACAATGTGATTGTAGGTATTCGTGATGGACGCATTGCATTGGATAAAACCATGGCAAACAAAATTTTCGTAAGATAAGGAAGGAACAGTAAAATGACATTAGATGAACTAGCAATAGGGACAGAGGCAACCGTTGTGAAATTACAAGGAGAAGGGGCAGTAAAAAGACGTATTATGGATATGGGTCTTACGAAAGGAACTTCTTTGATGATTCGCAAGATTGCACCTCTTGGTGACCCAATGGAATTATTTGTACGTGGATATGAATTAACGATACGTAAAGATGACGCAAAAATGATTGAAGTACAAAGTCAATAAATTTTTTTAAGCAACAAGTTAGACGGAGCAAACATTATGAGAAGGAGAACACTATGAAAGATATAAAGATAGCATTAGCAGGGAATCCTAACTGTGGAAAAACAACGGTTTTTAATGCATTGACAGGAAGCTCACAATACGTAGGGAACTGGCCTGGAGTTACCGTTGAAAAAAAAGAGGGAAAACTAAAAGGACATAAGCATGTATTTATTCAAGATTTACCAGGGATATACTCTTTATCCCCTTATACTTTGGAAGAGGTTGTGACAAGAGAATATTTAGTAAATGAACAGCCAGATGTAATCTTAAATATTTTGGATGGTAGTAACATTGAACGTAATTTATATTTAACAACACAACTGATTGAACTTGGTATTCCTGTTGTTGTCGCAATCAATATGATGGATGTTGTTAAAAAACGAGGAGATCGTATACATCTTGAAAAATTACAACATGAACTACATTGTAAAGTTGTAGAAATGTCCGCATTAAAAGGAGAAGGCATCATGGATGCGGCAAAATGTGCGATTGATGAAGCAACCAGTGCATACAGTGCACCAGTTCCATGCTTCTTTAATGGAGCCTTGGAACATGCCATCGCGCACATTGAAGAATCATTGGAAGGGAATGTTCCGCAAAGAATGTTGCGTTGGTATGCGGTTAAGTTATTAGAACGTGATGAAAAAGTAAGAGAGTCCTTACAACTGAAACCAGAAGTTTTAGAACACATCGAGACACATATAGTGCAATGTGTTGAAGAAATGGAAGATGATGCTGAAAGCATTGTGACCAATCAACGTTATGCATATATCGGAAGTATGATAGATAAAGTTATGAAGAGAGCACTCACAAAAGATAACTTAAGAATGTCGGATAAGATTGACCGCATCGTTACCAATCGTATACTAGCTCTTCCAATCTTTGCATGTGTTATGATTGTTATATACTATATTTCAATCACAACCCTGGGTGCTACATTAACGGACTTTACCAATGATGTCTTATTTGGAGAGTGGATTGTTCCTGCTGTTCATGACTTTCTTTCTTCCATGAATGTAGAGCCATGGCTATTGTCTTTGATAAGTGATGGAATCGTAAATGGAGTGGGTGCAGTGTTAGGCTTTGTGCCACAGATGCTTCTTCTATTCTTGATGCTATCCTTATTAGAAGATTGTGGTTATATGTCTCGTGTTGCCTTTATAATGGATCGTATCTTTCGTCGTTTTGGGTTATCTGGAAAAAGCTTTATTCCGATGCTCATTGGTTCTGGATGTAGCGTTCCTGGGATTATGGCATCTCGTACGATTGAACAAGAAAGAGATCGTAGGATGACCATTATGACGACATCGTTTGTACCATGTGGTGCGAAGATGCCAATTGTTGGATTGATTGCAGGAGCGTTATTTGCGGGTGCTTGGTGGGTTGCGCCTTCAGCGTATTTCATAGGTGTATTTGCTATTATCATTTCTGGAATTTTATTAAAGAAAACAAGAATGTTTCAAGGAGACCCTGCACCCTTTGTAATGGAACTACCAAGCTATCATAGACCAGTAGCAAGCAACATCTTACGTAGTACGTGGGAGAGAGGATGGTCCTTTATTCGACGTGCTGGAACTGTTATTTTACTAGCGAGTGTTATGATTTGGTTTTTATCAGGCTTTGGGTTTGTGAATGGAAGCTTGCTCATGGTAGAAGATATGGATCACAGTATTCTAGCAGTATTAGGAAATTGGATTGCTCCATTGTTTGCGCCACTTGGATTTGGAAATTGGCAATCCAGTGTTGCGACCATTATGGGTCTAGTCGCAAAAGAAGAAGTTGTGGGTGTATTTGGTGTTTTATTTGGAGTGAGTGGAGATGCATTAGAATTAGTAGAGAGCGGCACATATGGTGGTTTATCCGCAATTGCTGTTCACTTTACAACTCTATCCGCATTTAGTTTCTTAATTTTTAATCTATTGTGTGCTCCATGTTTTGCGGCAATGGGTGCTATCAAAAGAGAAATGAACAATGGGTTATGGACGGTATTTGCTGTTGGGTATCTATGTGTATTTGCGTATGTAATCGCATTGATTGTTTATCAATTTGGATTGTTCTTTACAGGTCAAGGATTTGGTTTATGGACACTAGTTGCGCTTATCTTAGCGATAGGACTTCTATATTTACTAATACGTAAACCATATCAAGAAAAAGAATCGAGTACATTAGCGGTGCAAACAAAATAAAGGAGGACATACGATGTCTACGATTATAATAGGAGTATTACTACTGATTGGTATCGGTGTAATAGCTAGATACATGCTGAAAAAGCGTAAAGGTCATGCTTGTAGTTGTGCTTGTGGTAGCTGCAAAGGGTGCCATTAAACAAACGAATAAAATAATTCATATATCATAAAAAAGTGCATATACTTGCAATCGTAGAGATATCCGTTATAATATCTCGTAATAGATGGAGGTATATCATGCAAATAAAACATGTGATTTGGGATTGGAATGGAACATTATTAGATGATATCGATGTAAGTATGGATGCGTTGAATGTTTTGTTGAAAAAAGAAAAACTTCCACTTGTTCTTGATAAAGAAGAATATCGTCGTTATTTTCAATTCCCTGTGATTGAATATTATAAAAAAGTAGGATTTGATTTTGAAAACACCCCTTTTAGTGAATTAGCACAAGAATATATGAACTATTATCAACCACATAGTTTACACTGTCACCTTCATGAAGGCGTAAGAGAAGTACTTGCTTATGGGAAAGAACTTGGTATTCATCAATATGTGCTATCCGCATCCAATTTAGAATTCTTAAGAGAACAAATTGCGGTATATGATATCGCACCTTATTTTGATCGAATATGTGGGTTAGATAATATTCATGCTCACTCTAAGGCAGAACTGGCAAAAGAATTTGTAGAGGTTATGAAATTTGATAAAGAAGAAGTTGTCTTTATTGGAGATAGTGTACATGATAGTGAAGTTGCGAAAGGGGCTGGATGTCATTGTGTTTTGATTGCGAATGGTCATGAGCATAAAGATAAATTGCTTACCACAGGATTTCCAGTTGTTGATTCTATAAATGAAATAAAGCAGATGTTGAGGTATTAAATCTCATGATCTGCTTTTTCTTCTAGTAATTGTAAACCATGTTTGGAAACGATAAGTTTTCCATGATGTAGAGAACATATAGTTTGTTCTTGTAGTTCTTTTATAATACGATTGAGTTGACGAACACTACATCCAATGTGAGAGGCAATCTGTTCTCTGGTTTCGACCAAACGAAAAGGAAGGCTTTGTTGTTTGGCTTTATCCACGAGAAAAATGGCAAGTCTTTGAGTAGTATCCATAAATAGAAACTGACGTTGTTGTTGGGTTTGCGTAGAGAGTACTTGTACAAGCATTTGCGTACGAAGAAAAAGAGCATGAACATCTTGTCGCATCCAAGCTAAATAATCATTAGAACGGATTTGTAGACATGTGGAAGGCATGGTGGTTTTTAATGTAACATAATGTCCTTGTGTTTGAGAAAACACTTCATAATCTCCAACGATATCAAGGGGAGTCACTTCTAAAAACTGATAGGGAATATTGACAACACGTTCTTCAATGGCTTGTAATTTTCCGCTTAACAAGATAAACACATACGTATTATCATCACTTGCGTCAATGAGCGAATAGTGCTTTGGAAAGTGCTGTATTAGGATACGTTCTAGGATAGGCGTGGGGCAATGTTGGAAAAAAGTTGTAAGGAATGCTTGGTGTTGTTTTGGAAACACTTCTTGGATATGTTTTGGAATTGTCATTTTCTGCACCTTCTTATCAAAAAGAGGACAAATGTCCTTTTTTTACTTCTTATACATAGTGTATGATAAAGATGTAAAAAGTGCAAGTATTTCGTTTGTTTACGAATGCTTCCTTGTACATACTACTATAAAGGAGGAATTACTATGTCAACACCACACAATGCCGCAAATAAAGGAGATATCGCAAAAACAGTTTTAATGCCAGGGGATCCACTACGTGCAAAATTTATTGCTGAAACGTATTTAGAAAATCCTGTACAATTTAATACTGTACGTAATATGTTTGGATACACAGGAACGTATAAGGGACATCAGATATCCGTTATGGGATCTGGTATGGGAATGCCAAGTATTGGAATTTACTCATATGAATTATATGCATTTTATGGAGTAGAAAATATTATTCGTATTGGAAGTGCTGGAGCATATACGGATACATTGGAACTGTTTGATTTAGTATTGGCAGATAGTGCATGGAGTGAATCCACATTTGCTAAAGCACAATCAGATGTAGATGGAGATATTCAATATCCAAGTGCTGATTTAAATAAAGTAATTGAAGAAAGTGCAAATGCTATTAACAAACATGTAACCACTGCACGCATTCACTCTAGTGATGTCTTCTATCATGAAAGCAATGTCGATGGACATAATGAATTCTACGCAAAACATAATTGTGTTTGTGTAGAGATGGAAAGTTATGCATTGTTCCACAATGCAGCTGTATTAGGAAAAAAAGCAGCTTGCTTATTAACAATTTCGGATTCTTTGGTGACACATGCCGCAACAACAGCAGAAGAACGCCAAACTTCATTTAACAACATGATGGAAGTTGCGTTAGAAAGCGCAACTCGTCTATAGGAGAAAACCATGAAATATAAAAGAGTGTTTACCATTGTTGTAGACTCCCTTGGTGTTGGCGCTATGCCAAATGCGAAAGAGTATGATGATGAAGGAACAGATACATTAGGACATATTGATGAACATATGCCAAACTTTAAAATACCAAATTTACAAAAGTTAGGTCTTGCCAATTTACATCCATTAAAACATGTTAGTGCACAACCTGAACCACTTGGCTATTATACAAAGATGTTAGAAGCTAGTGTTGGTAAAGATACTATGACAGGTCATTGGGAAATGATGGGACTTCATATTGAAACCCCATTTCAAACCTTTACAGAAACAGGATTCCCTAAGGAATTGATCGATGAATTAGAAGCACGTTGTGGACGTCGTGTCATTGGAAATAAATCCGCAAGTGGAACTGATATTTTAGATGAACTGGCGCAACAAGAAATTGAAAATGGAGACATGATTGTGTATACTTCTGCAGATTCTGTATTACAGATTTGTGGAAATGAAGATGTCATGGGTCTTGATAATTTATATCGTTATTGTGAAATAGCACGTGAATTGACAATGCGTCCAGAGTGGATTGTAGGTCGTGTGATTGCTCGTCCTTATACAGGTATGAAAAAAGGCGAGTTTAAACGTACAAGCAATCGTCATGATTATGCCTTAAAACCTTATGGACAAACAACGTTAAATGCTTTAAAGGATGCTGGATATGAGGTTATTAGTGTTGGGAAAATCAATGATATCTTTGTAGGAGAGGGCATTAGCGAATCTCATAAATCAAAGAGCAGTGTACATGGTATGGAACAAACCATTGAATTGATGGATAAAGATTTCAAAGGACTTTGCTTTGTGAATTTAGTAGACTTTGATGCATTGTGGGGTCATCGTCGTAATCCAATTGGATATGGTGAAGAATTAGAACGCTTTGATGCATTGCTTGGTGATGTGCTTGATAAATTAAAAGAAGATGATTTGTTAATCATTACGGCAGATCATGGGAATGATCCAACCTATAAGGGAAGTGATCATACCAAAGAAATGGTACCATTTATTGCTTATGCCCCATCTATGAAGGGACATGGTTTATTACCAATGAGTGATAGTTTTGCGATGATCGGCGCAACAATTGCGGAAAACTTTGGTGTTGCTATGCCAGAGGGTACCATTGGTACAAGCTATTTAGAGTTCTTAAAGTAAAATATAAAAGGTCGATACTCTCCAAGAAAGGAAGGTATCGTCTTTTTTTGTAGTGATTCATACTATGATTTATCGTACTGATAATATAGGAGTACGGAATGTTTTATATATATCATTGACAATTACAGCTAGCTCATATATACTATTAGATATATTACTAATAGTATTATAGAAAGAGGGGATTCAAATGGATATTATCATATTAGGACTTCTCATGATGAAACCTTCAACTATTTATGAGATGAGAAAAGCAATCGAAACTAACCTTACCAATATTAGCAGTAGTAGTGTTGGAAGCATACAAGCAGCGATTAAAAAACTATTGAATAAGAATCTGATTCAATTTAACGAGTATGTAGAAAACAGTGTGAACAAAAAGGTGTATAGCATCACGGAAGAAGGAAAGTCTTATTTTCAAGAGAGTATTTTACAGCCTATGACGTATAAAGAGAAGAGTATGGAGCTAGGGAAGTTTCTGTTTATGGGGTTTGTCGATAAAAGAAAACGCTTGTCATTGCTTGAAACTTATATTAGGGAATTGGAAAATGAAGTACATAAACTTGAACAAATAAAGGCCGCAACAAATGCTATTTCTAGTTTTGACGATGCTTATCTATCAACGTTAAAAGAGAACGGGGCAATGGAAGATTTCACACTTACTAATGTACAAGAGATTGCTTTTTTTCAATGTGCAATGCTTGATTTATCAATTGCTAAAATAAAGTTTGAAATAGATTGGTTTCAAGATTTTATTAAGAATATGAACGAAATAGTGTAGGAATACGGAAAGGAGAAAAAAACATGGATGGTCTAAATTTATCAATCATAAAACTTTCTGACTTGGATGATCTGGCAAAAGCTGAAGCTATCCAAGTATACACAGACTGTTTCCCAGTATATAATCGAATTAGTAAAAACAAGAAAACGTTAAGTGATTTCTTTATGGACGCATTTGATTTCGATTTGACCTATGCCGCTGTTATAGATAAGAAAATCATCGGTTTCTTAGCGATTTCAAATGGGAAAGAACGTAGCTTAAAATTCGATAAGTCAAAGTGTATCAATGTGCTAGGTAAGGTAATGGGTGTTATTACCTACCATGAGATGAAATTTATTTTAGGAAGACCTAACTTGGAGAATGAAACGGATATTGGAATTGATTATTTGGCAACAAGTGAAGCTTATCGAGGAAAGGGAATTGCGTCAAAGCTAATAGAATATGCTTGTGTAAATTTGTGCGATAAAGAGTGCTTTATAGATGTGGATGTCAATAATACGGTGGCTAAGCGACTATATGAGTATTTAGGTTTCAAAGAATACGACCAACATAACAGCATGATAAATCGAATGCTTGGATTTGGATGTATTAGCAGGATGAAAAAACGTGTTAACCTGTGAATGCAAGCGAATAAGAAGAAAAAGAACCAATAATCAGTGAGGGTGTCCTTATGATTGTCGGTTCTTTTTTATATCAATTTTATTGGAGTAAGAAGTCTTTACAAAAGCCAAAGAATTCTCGAACATAAAATACAGGAGCTAAATCTAAATCTGTTTTTGCGCGATAGGTGTAGCATTTTTTTGCAACGTTGGAACGTTGTGCAATGAGTTTTGCTCTTGCTAAATGGAAACTATTCGATATAATCGTTATTTCCTGATTGTTTTTTAGTTCTTCATGTTGTTCAATAATGCGAGTAGAATACTGAATGTTTTCAAGGGTATTGGTAGACTTATCTTCTGCTAAGATGCGTTCTTGTGCTACCCCATGTTCTATAAGATAGGTACGCATTGCACTTGCTTCACTTATCTCTTCTCCTGCTCCTTTACCTCCACTCACAATAATATAGGACTTTGGGTTTATATTTGCAAACTCTACAGCAGCATCCAATCGATAGCGCAATAAGCGAGAAATACTTTTTCCATTAAGTTGTGCACCTAATACAATGGCAGTGCTTTGAGAAGCTGTATCTTGTTGTTGTCCTTGATAAAGGATGTAACCTTCTACACTTACAAAAAATAAAATGGAAAAGGTGAGTAAAGTGAGGATACAACGTTGTATCCATATTGGAAAGAAATGAAGGATATATTGTTTTTTATATAATTCATAAGCTGAATAAGCAGTTAGAATACTTCCTACAAGAAGAAATATCCAAGAGAATGAGATTACAAAGAACCCATAAACAAAGCTTAAATATAAGAAATATAAGATACAAAGGATACCAATAACAATGCTTATGATATCTAGAATGTGATGGATTTTCTTTCTCATAGTTCTCCTTCCCAAAACTGATCGCAAGTTTCTTTTACATCTTGGGGTGTATGTACCAAGGTATACTGTCTTAAATGCTGTGGTAATAAATGTTTATATGCATAGGAAGTATATCTTTCATCGATAAGAAATATAATTCCTTTGTCTTGAGAGGAGCGAATGACTCTTCCAGCGGATTGTAGAACTTTGTTCATACCAGGGAATTGGTAAGCATAGGCATAGCCCATTTGTTTCGTTTCATCAAAATGTTCTTTTATTAAATCTTGCCATGGATTCAATTGTGGAAGTCCAACACCCACAATAATGGCACCTATGAGTTTATCTCCCTTTAAATCGATGCCTTCTGAAAACATACCTCCCACCACGCAGAAGTAGACTTTCAAATGATCGTGTTGATCAAATTGTTTTAGAAATGAGTTTCGTTCTTCTTCGTTCATATCTCCACTTTGTAGGATGGTGTCTATCTCTGGGTAATCGTTTTGAAATTGTTCTACGATTTGTTTCATATATGCATAACTAGGAGAAAAGACGATATAATTTCCTTTTTTTGAGGACGTGCATGCAAAGATCATAGCACTGATATCCGATAATGAACTGGCACGGTTTCGATAACGTGTAGAGATTTGATTGGCAATCATCACTTGTACATGTTCTTTGGGGAAAGGGGAAGGCAAAGAAAGGCGCTTGGTTTCCTCATTTCCACCTAGTAAATCTAGATAGTAGTCGATGGGAGATAGGGTGGCTGAAAAGAAGATTGTAGATCTTCCTTTGCGCAAGATTTCAACAAGAGGATTGCGAGGATTCATACAATATTGACGTAATAAAAGATCATTTCCATTTTTCAGTAGACACGATACAAAATGTTCATCATAAAAATCTGCGATTTTATTGAAGTTGATTGCCTTAAAATAAACATCTTTTAAAGCTTCATCGTGTTCTTCATTATGTTCGCTTTGTAAGTATGCGTCCATATGTTCGATAAAACTTACAAGGTATTGACGTATGATCAAAATGGGTTCTTTCTGTGTTAGAAAGTCTTGTTGTTGAGACTCGCAAAGTTGACGTAAACGAAGAAGTTCCTTGTTTACTTTGGAGATAGCACTTTGTAATACTTTGCGATCTTTTGAGATGAGAGCTTTTATGTGTAGAAATTCTGATTTTAAAAGTTCAGCACTGTACATTTCTCTAGCACGATCAACTAAATTGTGGGCTTCATCTACTAAGAAAATGTAGTTTCCTTTTTCCATGAAGAAGCGTTTTAAATATACGCGAGGATCGAAGATATAATTGTAATCTCCAACGATGACATCTGCCTGTAAGGAAGCATCTAAACTTAATTCAAAAGGGCATACACGATGGCGGATGGCAATGGGAACGATGGTATCTTTGACAATGAAGTCAAGACTTGTTAATACTTCATATAAAGCATCGTTGCATCGATCATAATATCCTTTTGCATAGGGACATACAGTAGGGTCACAGTTGCGCTCTTCCAAAAGACAAATTTTGTCTTTTGCACAAATACCAACCGTTTTGAAACGGATTTGATTTTGATAGAGCATTTGTATCGTATCATAGGCGACATTTGCAGTGATGTTTTTTGCACATACATAAAAAATTTTCTCGGCTTTTCCTTCTCCAATCGCTTTGAGGGATGGAAACAGGGTAGATATGGTTTTCCCAATACCGGTAGGTGCTTGAGCAAACAAGATGTCTTTATCTAAGATTGTTTTATATACGGCGATTGCAAAGTCTCTTTGTCCTTTTCGATATTGTGGGAAAGGGAATTGCATTGCTTTTAAAGAGGTCTCACTCTTCTTTTGGATATCTTTGGATAAGTTCGCCCATTTTAGGTAGGCTTTTAAGGTATCATAATAGAATGTTTTTAATTCCTCAAAGGTTTTTGATTGATCGAAATTTTTAATTTGATGCGTTTCGATTTGGTAATAGGTTAAGCGAATGGTAATGGTTGGAAGTTGATGATCGAACATATAAAAATAACCATAACAATAGGCTTGGGCAAAATGTACAAAATGGGTGTCTTGGATATCATCATAAGGGATGGCTGTGGTTTTAATCTCTTCAATGATAACGCCATCTTCTTGTGTAAGGATACCATCGGCTCTTCCTTCAATTTCAAAGGTAATCCCTTCATATTCTGTGCTATGTTTCAGATATACTTCACTTTCGTAATTGCCTTGAGCACTAGATTGTAATTCTCGATGAATGCGACTACCTAAGTTTGCACGTTCAATAGAAGATGAGGAGGATATTAAATCGCCAGATTGGTACAAGTATTCCACAAGGGAACGTACGGACATTTTACATGAATACATAATACCCCTCCTTTTTCTCTGTATGTCTATTTTATTTGTTTTTTTGCAAATATACAACGCAAAATAAGAAATAGTAAGGTATAATTAAGAAATGAAAAGAGGGATGTGTCTTGCGAGAGTTTGTGATTAAGGAAAATGATAGTGATCAAAGAGTAGATAAGTTCATACAAAAGAGCATGAAGACGATGCCAAAAAGTCTGATGTATAAATATATAAGAAATAAGAAAATCAAAGTGAATAATAAACGATGTGTTATCTCACAGCGACTTCTTGTGGGGGATACGATGCAGTGTTACATTGCGGAAGAGTTCTTTGAAGATACAAACACTTTGGAGTTTTTACAAGTGCCTGCGAAAATAAATGTTATTTATGAAGATGAGCATGTGTTAATTGTGGATAAAGAAAAGGGTTTGTTGGCACATCGTGATGAAGTAGGCGTACAAGATAATCTTGCAGATCGTATCTTGCATTATCTATATGATAAAAAAGAATATGATCCTAAGATGGAATTAAGTTTTACGCCGGCATTATGTCACCGTATTGATCGTAATACAAGAGGTGTTGTGATTGCGGCTAAGAGTGCGATGGCGTTGCGTGAAGTAAATATGTTAATTAAGGAACGTCGTATTACTAAGAAGTATATATGCATTGTAGAAGGTGTTGTAGAAAATAGGGAAGAACGTGTGTTGTTGTATCATAAAAAGATGGAAGGAAATAAGGCAGATATCCGTACGTCTCCATGTGAGGGGTATAAAGAAATGGAAAGTATCTATCGTGTGTTGAAGAGAGGGAAACACTATTCTTTGTTAGAGGTGGAACTCTTGAGTGGTAAAAGTCATCAAATACGAGCGATGATGGCACATCTTCATCATCCTTTGGTGGGTGATGTAAAGTATGGTGCAAATCAGGATGGAAAGAAAACATATCAGGAGTTATGTGCATATAAAGTAGAATTTCATTGTGGAGAAGAAAGTACATTAGGATATTTAAACGATCGTATTTTTACGCTTCAAGATGAGGACATGCAAAAACGATTTGTAGCACAATATGAAACGAGATGACAGTGGGGTTCACACTGTCATTTTTCGTTGTTTGAAATTTGTAAACAAGTTTGCAAAATGTGTCATTATAATGTCTCTTTTTGACGTTTTGTTTACGTTGGAAATATTTTACTAAAATATAGAATGAAGCGATATATAAAGGCGTATACGTAGATAGAGATGATGCGAATTAGACAATTATAATGCATTGTAAAAAAAGAAAAAATTTTGTGAAAAAGCAACTTGCAAGTGGAAATGAAAAGGTTTATACTTGTAGAATAGTTTTGATAAACAATCAAACTATGAAGTGGTATAATGATAAAAAGGAGGTATCGTTTTTGGAAGAAATCATTAGAGAAATCGTTGATGCTGATAAAGAGGCAAGACATCGTGTTGACAAGAAACAACAAGAGAGTCGCGACATCCAGAATCTGATACAAAAACAAAAAGAGGATATCAAAGCAAAGTATCAGGAAGAAAGCAAAGCACTGTATGAAAAGAAGCGAGCGGATCTGGATCAGGAATTGAGTTCTCAACAACAAGAAGAGAAAAAGAATTATGAAGAAGCTATCGCAAACTTGACAAAGCATTATGAAGACCACAAAGAAGTATGGGTCAAGGAAATCTTTGATCGTTGCTTAGGCCTTTGATCACGTCAAGTGTTTGAGGAGGTGATGCATACATGAGTAAAGCATCGGGTGTCATTGTTGCGAAAGCAAAAGCCATGCATGGAGGAGCTTTGCGTAAGGACCAGTATGATGAACTGCTTCGTAAACGTAGTGTTTCTGAAATCGCAGGGTATTTAAAGAATGAAACCTATTTTGCGAGTGCACTAAAAGATGTGCGTGAAAACAATATACACCGCGGTCAGTTGGAAGATATCTTACGTAGAGATATGTTCTGGAAAACTCTAAAGCTATATCGTTATGCGGATTCTTCGCAGCAGGCAATTTATCGTTTTCATTTAGAACAGATTGAGATTGAACTGCTTCTATCACGCATACGCGTTCTTATTTCGCAAAATTATGAAGACGCAATTGCAGAACTTCCACTCTTCCTTAAGGAGTACACTAGATTTTCATTGTTAGGACTGGGAAATGTTCGTAGCTATGATGAACTATTGGATGTCGTTAAGAAGACGGAATATTATGAAGCATTGTTACCATATCGTGTAGCGAAAGGGAAAGAAGATAACATCGATTATACGGCTATTGAAACACAACTTCACAAACTCTATTACACCTATGTGTTTGATACAATCGAACATAAGATGAAGGGGAAACATAAAAAGAATATGAAAGAATTCTTTGCAATTGAGCTAGATCTTTCTAATCTTACGAAAATTTATCGTTTGAAGAAGTATTTCAATGCAAGAGAAGATGTGATTCGAGAATCATTATTATTTGTAGAAGGATATAATGCATATTCTAATATGGAAGAATTGATAGCACAAAAGAGTGCGGAAGAGGTACTGAAACGTTTACAACATGGAAAGTACCATTTCGAAACTTCCCTTAAAGAAGATGAATATATCGAACATTATACAAATAAAATCATGTTCTCAATAGCAAAAAATAACTTCTGTTATTCACAGTCAGCGCCATTGGTTTTCAATAGCTATGTGACACTGCTGGAACAAGAACTTGAAAACATCATCAATATTATAGAAGGTGTACGTTATCAGGTTGCGGCAGAAGATATTCAAAAAGAACTGATTTACTAGTTTAGAAAGGAGAATGTTCATGGCAATTTCAAAAATGAAATTGATTAACATCACTGGGGACAACGAATATCTTGATGATGTATTATTGCGTTTCGTTGCTTTGGATTGTTTTCATCCAGAACCTGCCAGTAAGTTTGTAGACAGCGTGCATGGTTTAACAACAATGAATGATGAAAATCCGATTACAGAAGTTTTAAGCCATTTTAGTGAAGTCGCAAATGATATGGATTTGGATATACCAGCCAAAGATGTTAGAAACCGTGATTATGACTTGAATGCTATAAAAGCCTATATCGATAAGATACATGATCGATATTTACAGGGGGCTGAAGTTCGTAAAGAATTAGAAACAGTCATTCAGGAAAACAAGGATGCACTTACACAAGTGCAAAATATAGAAAGTATTGATTTGAATTTAGATGATTTGTTTGAATGCAAATATATTAAAATTCGTTTTGGACGTTTACCTTTAGATAGTGTAGAAAAACTACAATACTATCGCAATCGTCCATTTGTATTTAAATCTTTTAACAGTGATGATACGTACAGCTGGTGCTTATATATCACGACTTCAAAATATGAGGGCGATGTGGATAATATCTTCTCTTCACTATACTTTGAAAGAATCCGTATTCCAGAATTCGTTCATGGAACACCAGGCTCTGCCAAAGATAATCTACAAGAAGAAATTGATAACGACTACAAACAGCTTCAACATGTAAATGAAGTAATTGAACAATTAAAACAAGAATGCTTTGACAATTTTACAGATATCAAAGCGGAACTGGAATTTATAAACCACACCTTTGAAGCTAGAAAATATGTAGTAGGACTTGGAGAACGATTCTCTATTACTGGTTTTGTGGCTGAAGAAGATGTGATGAAATTGAAGGAAACATTCTTTGATTTGAAGGAGGTGGATATCGAAGTACGACCTGCCCATAGTGACAAGCGTCTTTCGCCTCCAACAAAAATCAAGAATGGGTGGTTTGCCAGGCCCTTCTCGATGTTTGTAGAAATGTATGGTGTACCTGAGTACGAAGCGTTTGATCCTACTCCCTTTGTAGCATTTACGTATTCCTTATTATTTGGAATTATGTTTGGAGATTTGGGTCAAGGAGCGGTGCTCATTCTTATAGGGTATTTATTCTATAAGTGGAAACATATGAAACTTGGAGAAATTGGAATGCGAATCGGTATTATGTCTTGTATCTTTGGGACAATATTTGGTTCTGTATTTGGAAATGAAACATTATTAAATCCATTATATCAAACTGTATTTGGTATGCATGAGAAACCGATTGAAATTATGACAAGTGAGTTTATTCCAATCTTATTGATATTATCCATTTGTCTTGGTGCTTGTCTTATGTTAATCAGTATGTGTATGAATATTTATTTACAGAAAAAGAATGGGCATATTGGAGAAATGTGGTTTTCACACAATGGAGTTGCAGGATTTGTATTCTATGCATCTCTAGTGATTGGTGGAGGCGTACAGGTTGCCTTTGGAATTGCGACATTGTCCAATCCAATCTATCTAATTGTGCTTATTCTGTTGCCACTTTTATTGATCTTCTTAAAAGAAGGATTGATTCATAAAATGGCACATGGAGAGATGTTCCCAAATGGATTTGGAGCATACTTTACCGAAAGTTTCTTTGAATTATTTGAAATTTGTCTTTCTTACATTACCAATTCTATTTCTTATTTGCGTGTTGGAGGCTTTGTATTGTCCCATGCAGGAATGATGATGGCAGTTACTCTGTTGATGAGTATGGCAGGCAATGCCGGTATTATTGTAGCCATCTTTGGAAATATATTTGTTATGTGTTTGGAAGGTTTGATTGTAGGAATTCAGGTATTGCGTCTTGAATTCTATGAAATGTTCTCTCGCTATTTCGAGGGAAGAGGAATTGCCTTTAGTGCAATGAAAGATTGAGGAGGAAATTTATGTTAAACGTATTTGAAATATTATTGCCAATGGTGCTTATTGTATTAATTTCATTACCATTAGTGAATGTCTTTAGAGGAAAGAAGAGCGTAAGTGTTGCGAAACGTCGTATGATTACACATGTTTGTTTCTTCTTTGCGATTGTATTAGGAACTGTATTGTTTACTGCTCAAAAAGCATATGCGGCAAGTGATGCTGGTACTGAAATTTCATTAGGTGCTGGTCTTGGTTATATCGCTGCGGCTTTAGCTACTGGCTTATCAGCTTTGGGTGCAGGTATTGCCGTTGCGGCTGCTGCTCCTGCAGCAATTGGTGCATTCTCTGAAAATGAGAAAAACTTTGGTAAGTCTATGATTTTCGTTGCCATGGGTGAAGGTGTTGCTATCTATGGTCTATTGATTTCTATTATTATCGTATTGATGAAATTATAAAAAGAAAGAAAGGAGATTTCTTATGAAATTTTTCCTGCTGAGTGATAACATTGATACAAAAATGGGGATGCGTCTTGCGGGTATTGAAGGGGTGGTCGTTCATGAACGCCACGAAGTACTAGAATCACTCGAAAAGGCTATGCATATGGAAGATGTTGGCATTGTTTTGATTACTACAAAGTTGATTGAAACTTGTCCAGATGTTATCTCAGAATTAAAACTAAAACAGAAAAAGCCACTGATTGTAGAGATACCAGATCGTCATGGTTCTGCTAAAATAGGAGAAACCATTGACCGTTATGTATCTGAAGCAATTGGCGTGAAACTATGAGGTGTTTGCGATGCTAGATGAAAAAATAAAACTTGAAGATTATTTTAAGGATGAAATTGACCGGGTTAGCAACATCGAAATCAAACAGATAGAAAATGAAATTGAAGAAGTGCGTGAACGTTCTATTCAAGGAATGGAAAGTGAAGCACAACATGAAGCGGGTATGGAACGTGAACAACTGTTGAAAGAAATGCTAAGTGATCATGCGATTGCTTTAAGCAAACTTCATGAAGAGACCAATCGACTACTCATGGCAAAACGCCGTGAGTTAGCCGATCAAGTATTTGAAGAGGCAGTTGCGAAAGTAAAAGCATTTACGCAGAATGAAAAATACAAAGACTATCTGATCAAAAAGACAAAAGATTTGGCTGATAAAGGCTATGGAGAAGTTGTCTTCTATGTATCCAAAACGGATGAAAAATTTCTAAGTGACATTTGTAAGGCTTATGGAAAATGTAGTGGGGAAGTAGATCCTACCATCACCATTGGTGGCTTACGTATGGAATGTATGGAAAAAGGCATCGTTGTGGATGAGACATTTGATACTGGTATCGATGAACAAAGCGAGTGGTTCTATACGAACTCCGGATTATTTATTAAATAACAACAAAGCATGTGGTTCTATAAGAACACATGACAAGAGGTGATAATGTGAGTGAAAATGTAATCTATTCCATTAACGGTCCGGTTGTGAAAGTCAAACATGCAGTAGACTTTTCGATGTTAGAGAAAGTGTTCGTTGGAAAACAAAGACTGATGGGGGAAGTAATTTCCATTAGTAAAGAGGCAACTACCATTCAGGTATATGAATCTACGACAGGATTGAAACCAGGTGAACCTGTAGAACCTACAGGAAAACCGATTTCTGTAACATTAGGGCCAGGAATATTAAGAAATATATTTGATGGAATTGAACGTCCATTAAAAGAAATCGCAAAACACTCTGGAGCATTTATTGCGACCGGAAGTGATGTTGCGCCTTTAGATGAAGAAGTATTATGGAATGTGAGTGTTAAAGTATCCCTTGGAGATGAAGTGGTTCCAGGACAGATATTTGCGACACTTCCAGAAACAGATTTGATTGAACATCGTTGTATGATTCCACCAACGCTAACAGGTGTTGTAGTGGAAGTTGTAGAAGATGGGACATACAATATCAACCAATGCATTATAAAAGTAAAAGATGCCAATGAGGAAGTGCATGAATTGACGCTAACACAAAAGTGGCCAATTAAGCAGGCACGTCCAGTTGCACAACGTTTACCAATTAGCGTACCTTTGATTACTGGACAGCGTATCTTCGATACACTATTTCCAATCGCAAAGGGTGGTACTGCCGCAATTCCAGGAGGATTTGGTACTGGAAAAACAATGACACAGCACCAGTTAGCAAAATGGTGTGATGCGGATATTATTGTATACGTAGGATGTGGAGAACGTGGGAATGAGATGACACAAGTTCTTGAAGAATTTTCAGAACTGATTGACCCGAAGTCTAATCGTCCTTTGACAGATCGTACGGTATTGATTGCCAATACCTCAAATATGCCAGTTGCGGCACGTGAAGCTAGTATCTATACTGGGCTTACACTTGCGGAGTATTATCGTGATATGGGATATAACGTAGCTATTATGGCGGACTCTACTTCACGTTGGGCAGAAGCACTTCGTGAAATTAGTGGACGACTAGAAGAAATGCCAGCGGAAGAAGGGTTCCCAGCATATTTGCCTTCTCGTATTTCACAGTTCTATGAACGTGCGGGATATATGAAGACATTAAATGATCAAATTGGATCTGTAACGATCATTGGGGCGGTATCGCCACAGGGATCTGACTTCTCCGAACCAGTTACACAAAACACAAAACGTTTCGTACGTTGTTTTTGGGCGTTGGATAAATCTCTTGCGTATGCAAGACATTACTTCGCGATTAACTGGACAGAGAGTTATTCAGAATATGTTACGGATTTAACAAAATGGTACAACAAGAATGTCGATATGCGATTCCTTCGCAATCGTCAAGAAATTATGAGTCTTTTAGCAGAAGAAGCAAAATTAATGGAGATTGTAAAACTGATTGGTAGTGATGTACTTCCTGAAGATCAAAAATTGGTCATTGAAGTGAGTAAAGTCATTCGTGTTGGATATCTTCAACAAAATGCTTTCCATGCGGAAGATACGTATGTTCCACTTGATAAGCAACTGAAGATGATGGATGTTATCTTATATCTATACAAACGTTGTAAAGAATTAGTGGCACAGGGGAAACCTTTGAGCCAAGTAAGTCAATTGGGATTGTTCGATAAAATTACTAAGATGAAATATGATGTGCCAAACGATCATGTAGAAATACTAGATACGTATTATGCAATGATTGATGAAGCCGTTAACAGGATAGAATAAGGAGGTAGACATATGAGTCTTCAATATTTAGGATTGAGTGAAATCAATGGACCTCTAGTATTTCTTGATAACGTCGAAAACGCTAGCTATGAAGAAATGGTGGAAATCAAATGCGGTGATGGGACAACTCGCTTAGGTAGAGTTGTACAGCTTGAAGGAAATAAAGCTGCCATTCAGGTGTTTGAAGGTACCAATGGTATTTCATTAAAAAATACGAAAACAAAATTCACTGGGAAACCAATGGAACTTCCTTTATCCAAAGAATTGTTAGGACGTACCTTTAATGGTAGCGGAAAACCAATCGATGGATTGGGACAAATTTATGCAGAAAAGAGTGCGGATATCAATGGGCAACCATTGAATCCTGTTTCTCGTGTATATCCAAGAAACTATATCAATACTGGGGTATCTAGTATTGATGCCTTAACTACGTTGATTCGTGGACAGAAACTTCCAATTTTCTCTGGTAGTGGGATGCCTCATAACGAATTGGCTGTACAACTTGTAAAACAAGCGAAAATCTCTGATGGAGATGGTAAGAACTTCTGTATTGTATTTGCGGCTATGGGTGTTAAAAATGACGTTGCGGATTACTTCAAGCGTTCTTTTGAAGAAGCAGGTGTTATGGAAAAGGTTGTGATGTTTGTAAATCTTTCCAATGACCCAATTATCGAACGTACATTAACACCACGTTGTGCACTTACTGCAGCAGAATATCTAGCATATGAACATGATATGCACGTATTGGTTATTTTAACCGATATTACTTCCTATTGTGAGGCTCTTCGTGAGTTCTCTAGTAGTAAGGGAGAGATTCCAGGACGTAAAGGATATCCAGGATATTTGTACTCTGACTTGGCTTCTTTGTACGAAAGAGCAGGAATTATTAAGAGTGCACAGGGTTCTGTTACACAGATTCCTATCTTAACGATGCCCAATGATGATATTACACATCCAATTCCTGACTTAACTGGATATATTACAGAAGGACAGATTGTATTGGATCGTAATTTAAATCAAATGGGGGTGTATCCTCCAGTTGGTATTCTTCCTTCCTTATCACGTTTGATGAAAGATGGAATTGGGGAAGGGTATACAAGAAAAGATCACAACGATGTATCCAACCAGTTGTTTGCGGCTTATGCGAAAGTACAAGACGCAAGAAGTTTAGCTTCTGTTATTGGGGAAGATGAATTAAGTGATATTGATAAGAAATACATGTCTTTTGGTTCTTTATTTGAACAACATTACCTAAATCAAGGTATGGATGTGAATAGAAGTATTGAAGAGACATTGGATTTAGGATGGAACTTATTATCAGTACTACCAAAGGGTGAGTTGGACCGTGTGGATGATGAAGTGTTGAATATTTACTATGATCATGAAAAAGCAGTCGAACGCTTTCAATTAAAAACAGGACCAATTATCAAAGAATTATCCCTAGAAGGTAAATAAGTATGGCTAACAAACAAGTGTTTCCTACAAAGGGGAATTTGATTGCGACAAAGAAGTCCAATGATTTAGCCCGTATGGGATATGAGTTGATGGATCGTAAGCGCAACATCTTAACACGCGAAATGATGAGCTTATTAGATGATGTCAAATTACTTCGTGATGAAATAACACATACTTATGAAAGAGCGTATTATGCCTTACAACAGGCAAATATGTCCTTAGGAGTAGTAAGTGACTTGGTAGAGGCTGTTCCTATTGATACAGGGGTTCATATTAGCTATCGTAGTGTTATGGGAGTAGAAATACCAAAACTTCATTATGATAAACCAGAACTAAAACTAACGTATGGTTTAGAACATGCAAATTCAAAGCTTGACTATGCGTATCGTTGTTTTTACAAGGTAAAGGAAATGACAATTATTTTGGCTGAAGTAGAGAATAGTGTGTATCGTTTGGCAAATGCTATACGAAAAGCACAGAAACGTGCAAATGCCTTAAAGAATATCGTAATTCCTGATTTTGAACACAACATTAAATTTATTACTGATGCATTAGAAGAAAAAGAGAGAGAAGAATTCTCACGTCAGAAGGTTATTAAGACAAATAAAGACCGACAGACAGCACAGGAACGCAGGTAGCGTTCCTGTCTCTTTGACTCTTTTTAGGGCAGAAATAAAGCAAAAACAAGAAGATTAAAGTTATTTAAAAAAAATAGAAAAAAAGGCTTGCATAAGATACAATTATTTGGTATTATATTAAGGCACTGATGAAACGTGCAACGCATGTAAATGCGCCCATAGCTCAACTGGATAGAGCGTTTGACTACGGATCAAAAGGTTGCGGGTTCGATTCCTACTGGGCGCGCCATATTATAGTTTCATGGAAATAATAAATCGGGATGTAGCACAGCTTGGTAGTGCACTTGATTTGGGATCAAGGGGTCGCAGGTTCAAATCCTGTCATCCCGACCATTATTATTTAAAAAATTTACATTCGGCTGGGTAGCTTAGTTGGCTAGAGCATCCGGTTCATACCCGGAAGGTCGCGAGTTCGAGTCTCGCCCCCGCCACCAATTTTGCGCAAGTTGGACCCTTAGCTCAGTTGGTTAGAGCATCCGGCTCATAACCGGTGGGTCGTAGGTTCGAGTCCTACAGGGTCCACCATTTATGAATCAATATGGAGGAATACCCAAGTGGTTGAAGGGTCCGGTCTTGAAAACCGGTAGGTCGGGAAACTGGCGCCTGGGTTCGAATCCCAGTTCCTCCGCCATTCTTTAAAAAATCGAATTTCTCAAACATCGCGGGGTAGAGCAGTCTGGTAGCTCGTCGGGCTCATAACCCGGAGGTCGTTGGTTCAAATCCTTCCCCCGCAACCAAATGGTTCCATAGCTCAGTTGGTAGAGCAAAGGACTGAAAATCCTTGTGTCCCTGGTTCAATTCCTGGTGGAACCACCATTTACAAAACAACCTGTCAAATGACAGGTTTTTTTCTGTCCTTTGCGTAATGTGGGGAAAGGATGAGAATCCAAGGATGCTCTACAAGCGTGGCGGAGGAATATAAAAGCATTACTCCATGAAGAAGTAATGCCTCTATGTTATTTTACTGTAACATTGAATTCAAAATCAGTGAAGTCTAAATCATAATTATCACTAGAACCACTTGCGATAACTTTGAAATCAGTTTGTTCCATTGCAAGATAAACAAAGTCTGGAAACAAGATTATCTTATCTATTGAAATCCTTATAAGTTTATTTTATATTGACTGCTGATGAGATAAAGATTATGAGGAGGAAAAAAGGATCATGTAGATTTAAGATTATCCATTTGAAGCCATATCTATAAATATATCTAATTAAATAGAGTATTTGTGTGTGTTATCATAGAGTTAAATAGGAGGGTATTATATGGTTCGAGTTTATAGGGCAGTAGCTTACTTAAAAAAGCCAAATATAAGAAAAACAGGTAGGGACTTGAGAAATGATAAAATCAATGAAGCTTTGCAGTGCATTCAAGAAAGAGGAGGAGTTATCTTGAATTGTATTCCAATAAGCGATGCTGATTTACTATTTGATTTTTTTGTAATGTATGAAGATAACAGGCGTTTTGAAGAAATCAATTCATATTTAAGAGATGTAGTTTTTGATTTTGATAAATATATTTCTTAGGATTAATATTTAGAATATGACAAGATGAAGGGAGATAGTTTTGTCTCTTTTTTAGCTTAGTGAATGTTAAAGATGTGTTATAATTATAGATATGGTGAACATATAATAATGAGGAGGAAGATATGAAAAAAGTTACTATGATTTTCTTTGTTTGTATTATAAGTCTTTTTCTAATTGGATGTGAAGGAAATCCTGGAATGAATGCTCACGATTATGCGACTGGTGAAGAGATTTTAAATATTGTGGATGATTATTTAGAAGGAAAAAAATCTGGTTCAGAAACTTCTAGGGCAATCAGTAGTTTGGTAGATGAATTTGAAGAAGAGGATAGACATATAACATCAAATGTTATAATGAGTGCTGAATTAATTGAGTCTAGTATAAGTGCAGGTGAATCTACAAGCAAAATCAAAGAAGAAAGAGATGAAATGGCTGGTTATCTTTATCGGTAATACGATGAAAAACTATGAATGAATTGAAAACTATAGAAGTAAATTTTGTGAATATGGTAGATTCTGTAAAAGATATTGCTAATATAGTTTAGTGGTTGGGAAAAGATATAGAATAATTTATGATTGAAGCACAAGTTGCGTCTAATAGTGTAGCGATTTCATAATAGCTTATGTTACAGGCTATCACTTATTATCTAGTTACTAGAAGAAAGCACAATGTGCATAACGAAACGATGGTAGTTATGTAAATAGAAATAGGGTCTAGGAATAGTTTAAAGGTAAAACAACGAGAACAGCTAGATGCTAATCTTAGTGAGATTTCAAATGCTCATAAATTGAATACGTAATTGGGAAGTTAAACTGATGGAAATGGTGAAGTAAAAGCGGGCTATGAAGATAGAGCCGCTTTTATTGTGTCTCCCCTGAATAAAGCATTAGGGGAACAGATTGCAAACGAAGATAGTGTAGTAAAAGGGTATGATAAATCCTTTGTAAGTATCAATGAAAAGATCGTTAAAATGAAAGCAGAAGCAATTTTAAGCCACAACTACCTGCATAAAAGAAAGCTTTAATCGAATCAACTGATGCACAGATGAAAGCTGGTAAACTACAGATAGAATCAAGTGATATAAAAAAATAAAATAGTACTTAATAAGTTTTACAAATGTATGGTAGAAAAATTTAAAATTATCAATAATACAAAGATTAGTTTAGTTATTTAAAGATAAACAATAAAGTAAAGAAGACAAATTGATTGTAAGATTAGAAGTAGTATGCTAAAATTTGAATATAAAATCAGGAGGAAAAAGAATGATAAGATCTTATGTCAAGGCTATAATTTGTAAAAAAGATCCAACGGTTAAGCATGAATACTCAGAGATATTAGATTTAAAGATTGCAGAGGCAATTGAAAAAATTCAGATGGAGGGGGGAACCATCAAACATTTCGTTTTAATACCATGTGACATGATTTGTCGGCATTGTGTATTTAATGTAATGTATGAGGATAATGGTAATTTCCAATCGATTGATAATTTATTAAGAAATGAAATATTTAATTTTGATCAATTAAAATAAATCTGTAAAGGTTTACTTGAATTTAAGTAGACTTTTTTTATGAAAGGAGACATGTATGTCAAATTTAGAAATGATAGGTATTAATATAAACACAGGATAAATAGAAGAAGCAATGTTGGATATGACGTTGATTATCAAGGATGTTCTGTGTTGTGTTTAAGATGGTTTATGTAGCTTATAATTTAGAGATAAGGATGAGTAATAATTTACAAAACATAAAACGATTGTAAAAAGTATAAAACGATGATAGAATTTTATTATATTTAAGGAGGAAGAATAAGTGATTAGATCTTATTGCAAGGTGTTAAGATGTCATAAAGTTCCATCAGTTAAGAATGCATACTCAGAAATTATGGATTTGAAAATTGCTGAAGCAATAGAGAATGTTCAGATAGAAGGAGGTCTAATAAAAAGTGCTTCTTTAATACCTTCTGGTGGAGGAGGTTACGTTTATACTCTTTTTATTCTTTATGAAGATAATGGAAATTTTAGCAAAATAGATAACTTACTTAGAAATTTAATTTTTAATTTTGATGAATTAAAATAACTTGATAAAACTTACTTAAACTAGTAAGTTTTTTTATGAAAAGAGATATATGATATATTAAGTGTAGAAACTATAGATAGTAATGCAAATATATCACAAATAGAATAAGCGATGGTAGAAATGACATCTGTTATTAAAGAATTATTGATAGACGATTATAACACTTGATTGTAGGATATGATATTGTATGCTAAGAGTTGAATATAAAAGAGGAGAAAGGCAATGATAAGGTAATGTACTAGGTTTCATATTCAAAAAGTAAACTATATTGAAAAATTGAAGATTCAAATTTACCAGATTTTAAAAACAGAAACCATTGAAAAATTCAAATGAAGGAGGTTTGTACATGGTAAGAGCTTATAGGACGATAGTGTATCTGAAAAGGTCAACCTTGAATGAAGATTATAGAACTGTAATAAACGACAAGTATAATGAGGTTTTACAAAGTATTCAAGAAAGGGGAGGGGTTATTTTAAATTGTTTGCCAATGGATGAGGGAATGATGCTTTTCAAGTTTTTTGTTATATATGAAGATAATGGGAATTTTGATGAAATAAATTCTTATCTAAAAGATGTTGTGTTTGCTTTAGATAAAATTTAAAATATTCGGCGTACTAAAATGACAATACGATTACTGAATTCGAAAGTTAGATGAACTCAACCGACTCCACAGTTAGTACAGTTGTTGTAGTGACTGGGTGTTATCCATTTTAGTTACTAATATATGATATACACCTGATTTGATAAGTAGTTTGGGTAATGAAATTATTGCATTTAGTGAGCCTTTAGGCATATCAACCTTAGCAATCACAGGAATCATTGGAGTAATATCATTGTTATCAAATTACCAAAGTGAAGAAACTAAGAAACACAATGAAACAATGGAAGCAATGAATAATGAAATTAGTGCTCGAAATGATTTAAGAAGCAAACAAGAGGAACAGTTACAAGGAAACTTAAGTGAAATCACAAATCTACAGAGTTTAAATACAGAATTGGGGAATATAACCGATGCAAATGGTAAAGTGAAAGCGGGCTATGAGGATAGAGCCGCTTTTATTGTATCTACCCTGAATAAAGCATTAGGGGAACAGATTACAATTGAAGATAGTGTAGTAAAAGGATATGATAAATCTTCTGAAAGTATTGATGGAAAAATCGATAAAATGAAAGCTAATCAAATGCAGATGGAATTAAGTGATATGAATAAAATAGCACTTAATCAGCTTTATAAATGTGTGGCAGATAAATTTAGAATTAGCAATAGCCTAAAGATGGGTATAGCTCTTTAAAAATAAACAATTAAGTAAAGAAGACAGATTGATTGTAAGATTAAAAGTAGTATGCTAAAATTTGAATATATAATCAGGAGGAAAGAGAATGATAAGATCTTTTACTAAAGCTATAAGGCTGCAGGATAATGCAAGTTTAAAAGTTGAGTGTTCAGATTTACTTGATTCAAAAATTGCATACGCCATAGAAATGATACAAAACAAAGGAGGAAGCATTGTAAATTCTTCATTGATACCTACTGCAACTACGGCGGAATACCAGTTTTATGTGTTATATGAGGATAATGGAAATTATCAAGCTATAGATAATTGCCTGCGAAAGGAAATTTTCAATTTTAAAAAATTGAAATTATAAAAGTTTGCTTAGAAAAGTAGACTTTTTTTATGAAAGGAGACATGTATGTCAAATTTAGAAACGATAAATATTAGTGTAAATACGGATCAAATAGAACAAGCAATGGTTGAAATGACATCTGTTATTAAAGAATCATTGGTAAGTGTCAATAACACAATAGCTGAGTTTAATAGCTCAATGAACTCAACTGGATCAATAGTTAATAATGTAAGTAGTATGGTTGGTTCAGCAGCTGGAGTCTTATTTAATTTAGGTACAAATGTATTTGATGTAACTAAAATAACAGAAAATCTAGGTTCTATATTTAGTGCACTTACAGGACCAATCGGAATTGCTACTTTAGCAATTACAGGAATCATAGGTGTAATTTCGTTATTATCGAACTACCAAAGTGAAGAAACTAAGAAGCACAATGAAACAATGGAAGCAATGAATAATGAAATTAGTGCTCGAAATGATTTAAGAAGTAAACAAGAGGAACAGTTACAAGGAAATTTAAGTGAAATCTCAAATCTACAGAGTTTAAATACAGAATTGGGAAATTTAACCGATGCAAATGGTAAAGTAAAAGCGGGCTATGAAGATAGAGCCACTTTTATTGTATCTAACCTGAATAAAGCATTAGGAGAACAGATTACAATTGAAGATAGTGTAGTAAAAGGGTATGATAAATCTTCTAAAAGTATCAATGAAAAAATCGATAAAATGAAAGCTAATCAAATGCAGATGGAATTAAGTGATATGAATAAAATAGCGCTTAATCAGCTTTATAAAAGTGTGGCAGATAAATTTAGAATTAGCAATAACCTAAAGATGGGTATAACTCTTTAAAAATAAACAATTAAGTAAAGAAGATAAATTGATTGTAAGATTAGAAGTAGTATGCTAAGATTTGAATATAAAATCAGGAGGAAAGAAAATGATAAGATCTTATGTCAAGGCTATAACCTGTAAAAAATACCCAACGGAAAAGCATGAATACTCAGAAATGTTGGATTAAAAAATTGCAGAGGCAATTGAAAAGATTCAGATGGAGGGGGGACCATTAAACATTTTTTTTAATACCATGTGACAGTGCTTGTTATTCATGTGTATTTAATGTAGTGTATGAGGATAATGGAAATTTTCATTCAATAGACAATTTATTAAGAAATGAAATATTTAATTTTGATAAATTGTGGTAGAACAAATTGTATTTGATGAGGAAGGAAATAAAAATGTAAAGAACATTTCCACCAATGTTAGTGTTGAGGAAAATCAAAGTGAAAATAAGGAGGTAATTGATATGAAAGATGTGTTTTCTAGTTACAAGGGGATATGGAAAAATGATGAATTAAGCGAAATAGTGTGTGGTATACAAGAATGTGGAGGTGAAATTTTATCTATATCTACTTCACTATCTAATGTTTCAACAGTAGCGGCAGAGCGTTTATTAATTATGTATGAAGATAATAATAAAAGAGAAGATATAAAAAAATTTCTATCAGGAAAAGAAGATAAATATAAGCAACGATTATTTGGTAAATAGAACAAAATAAATAGAATTGTTTAACAAAAAATATAAGCCAGCAATGGCTTTTTTTATAGGAGGAATTTATATGGAGAACAATTTACAAGATTTAAATATGGGCATATCTGATTTAGAAAAGACCCTTATGTTAGCTGTTAAAACAGTCAGTGAAGCAGTTGGACAGATGAATGAAAGTCTTAATTCTTTAAATGTTGATAAAAGCTTTGAATCTATAAGTACAAAGGTAGCAGGAAGTATTTCTACAATAAATTCATCCATGACATTATACAAAAATGTTATGGTCATGATGAATGATTCAACAAATTCAGTAATAAGTGCGATAGGGGGAATGTCTGGACCAATTGGAATTGCTACTGTAGCAATCACAGGAATCATTGGAGTAATATCATTGTTATCAAATTACCAAAGTGAAGAAACTAAGAAACACAATGAAACAATGGAAGCAATGAACAAAGAAATAGAGTCTAGAAATAGTTTAAAGGCAAAACAACAAGAACAGCTAGATGCTAATCTTAGCGAAATCACAAATTTACAGAGTTTAAATACAGAATTGGGAAATTTAACTGATGCAAATGGTAAAGTAAAAGCGGGCTATGAAGATAGAGCCGCTTTTATCGTATCTACACTTAATAAAGCACTAGGAGAACAGATTACAATTGAAGATAGTGTAGTAAAAGGATATAATAAATCTTCTGATAGTATTGATGGAAAAATTGATAAAATGAAAGCAGAAGCAATTTTGGAGGCACAACTACCTGCATATAAGATAGCTTTAATCGAATCAACTGAGGCACAGATGAAAGCTGATAAACTACAAATGGAATTAAGTGATCTTAGAATGCAAAAGAAAGCAAAAGAAGCAGAATTTGAAGCAATGAGAAATGATAAATCCAATAAATATAGCCAAGAGGATTATGAAAGAATTTCAAAGGAAATGAGTGAATTATATACAAGCACGGCAAAAAAAGAAGAAGCATATAATACACAAAGTGAAATTGCAAAAGGTTACTATGAAGACATGGCGAACTATGAAACTAATGCTGCATTAATAGCAAGTGGAAATGCAGAGAATTATGCTAAGGTACAAATGGATGGTGTATCTGCAAAAAATGCATCAGTTGAAGGTAAGAAGGAAATATTAGCTTCTGAGATTGAAGCGGAAACAGAGCATTTAGCCCTTTTACAAAAAATGAAATTTGATGAGTCTGATGTAGAAAGACAAAATCAATTGCAGGCACAAATGGATGCTGCACAAATGAAGATAGACTCTAATCAAGCTGAATTAGATACTCTGTCAGAACACCAAAAACAGGTTACAGAATTAAAGCAACTAAACAATTTAGAGGATATGAATTTTTTAGGAACATGTATCGCGGATAAACAAGCAACACTAACTGAAATGTATGCTAAGGAAGAAGCTGACTGGACGGAGGCGGAAAAGAAAAAAGCGGAGGGTTTGAAAAATCAAATTGCATCTGAATTATCTACCTATTCACAATTTGCAACTGACAAAGTGAATGCAGCAGTAAATCTATCATCGAAGTTGAATGAAAATTCTACTACAGAAGAGAAGGCCGCTGCGGAAATTGCAATGAGAGAAGCTACAAGTACTTTACAAATACTTGGACAAAATGCGTTGAAAAAATTAGACATTTTAAACGATTTAAATAAAAGAAGAAAAGAGGGCGATGAATCTGTAACAGATTCTATGATTGCTGAAGCTGAAAGGCAGGCATCTGAGGCAGAGAGTGGATATGGAAGAGTTGCACAAGAAGTAAGGAATAGTTGGAAGGATTTACCTGAGGATTCAAGAAAGACTTTCAAAAATGTAATGGATCCTATGATGGAAGAAATGCAGAATAAAGAACCATATTTATTTTCTAAAGCGGGAGGAATTGCAGAGGGTATTTTAGGACGATTAAGAAAATCATTTGATATAAAATCGCCATCTCGCAAAGTAAGAGAAATATTTAATTATGTTATGGAGGGAGCTGTAGTTGGATTAGATGATAAAACTCCAGAGTTAATGGATCAAAGCGAAGAAATCGCAACGGATATTACGGATGTATTCTCCCGAATAGGCAAAGCTGACTTTAGCAATATGGCAAAGCAATTACGTATGGCAATAGATTCGCAACAGTTACAAATGCGTGGAGTTGTTCAATCTAATCTATCACAAGAGGTATACACTTCTGGTCGTTTGAAAGTTGAAATTGGTGAGTTAAAAGGTGTACTTCAAGGTAAAATTGAAAACAGAATATTAATGGATGGTCGCGAAACTGCTGTTCAATTGACACCATTCATAAGTGAGGAATTGGCATTTTCAGCCAGATAGGAGATTATATGAAAATTAATGATAAAGATATTAAGACATATTTCCATGCAGATGTATGTAGCTTCCATGATAAAACAATGGAAATAGAGAATGAAACATTCTTGCCGATTGGAAGTTATCTTCCCATTGTTCATGCGACCACAATTTCTCCACAAGTACGTGAACTGGTTTTGGATTTTACTAGTAGAGAAGATATGAGTATGTTTGCGGTTGAACTTATGAACCCATGTACTATTGATGTAGATGATGGATATATATACGATTGTATTTTAAATGGTAAGAGTGAATCGCAGGATGGCGTAAACGCATACACTGCTACATATTCCTTTCAAGTTTTGAAACATAAAGCATTAATCGAAGTTGAAGATAGTAACTTTATGGTACAAGGAAACATAGCATGTGGCTGCATCTATGAACTACATGCTTTAGATGCACTACAGCGAGTAGAAGTAGATGGTATGATCATTTTGAATATGAAAAAAGATCAAACGTTGATAATAGATGGTATCGATAAGCTTGTTTATGATATAACAACTCCTGAATTATCTTCATTTGATCAAGTTCAAATACAAAAGTTTCCAAAGCTTATTCCAGGGATACATACGATACAAAAAGATAGCGAACTATGCAGGGTGGTAATAAAATACTATCCTGTATTTATGTAGGAGGGGTTATGGTGTTAAGTGTAAAGAGTAAGAAAGGGTATATTCCTTTAAAAAATCGAACGAATTTTAACATTGTATATAGTTATGAAGGAGAGCAAATGCTCTCCTTTGATTTGGCTGTAAATGATAAAGCTTTTAGCGAATTGAAGGAACGTTCTAAACTTAAATATTTGGATAATCGATATAATGTTACTAGAATTAATAAACGGAAATCGATTGTAACAATTCAGGCGGATTTAGATTTAAATGAGTGGAAGCGTGAAATTCATCGTACCTTTAAAATAGAGAATGCATTGTTTTCAGATGTTTTGCTACAAATAAAACCAGATGGGTGGACAATGGATGATATTGAAGAGGCCAAAGGAAGGTTTGATATTGAGTTAACGGGTGTAAATGCATATGACATATTGATGGAATGTAAGAAAATATATGGCATTGTATTTGAATACCATATTGTGGATAAACGTATTAAGGTTATAGATCCACTAGTGATTCAACAAAGGGGTCTATTTTTAAGTGAAGAACTTAACTTGGATAGCGTAGAGTATAAAGGTGAATATGGTGTACAAGTGAATCGTTTGTATGCTTATGGGAAAAAGATTGAAACTGAAGATGAGAATGGGAATAAGCATATTGAATATGTGAACTTTGCTGGAATTAATCATGGCTTAGAATACATTGATTGCATGGACTATATTGATGATGAAATTATTTGTGCATATTGGCAAGATGATAAAATTATAGATCCGCAGGAATTGTTGCGAAAGGCAAAAGAGCAATTAAAGGAGTTGGCATTTCCTAAACAGTCGTGGGGATGTAATATCTATGATTTATCTAGGACAAATAAAAAATACCAATGTCTAGATTTTAAACTGTATGATAAACCTGTATTATTAACCGATGGTTTGTCAATTGTTCATCAGATTGTAGAGTATAGCGAATATCCTGATCAACAACAATTGAACAAAGTAGTGTTAAGCACTTCGTTTAAGAAAATTCAAGGAGAAATCAAACGTATAAAATCTGATTTGAATGACTTGGATTTGGATTTGAAAGTAAAAGAGAATTTGCTCAACGAAATAAAACGTAGTGTAGATAGTAATACGTTACGTATCGAGAATACATATTCAAAAGAAGAAGTAGATACCAAACAAGAATCAATCATTCAGCAAACCAATGATTATATTGATTTATCAATTGCTCAAGTTGATAAAAAAATAGAACAGTTAGATATGACCACAATTCAATTTTTATTGATGAAAGATGGTTCGTTATTGGATGAAACTATTGATAAAGTAGAGCTTCATGCGAATGTGTTGAAGAATAATGAAGATATTACAAATGATATTGCCGCTATTTCTTTTAATTGGGAAAGAAAGTCAAAGGATAGTGAAGCAGACTATTTGTGGAATATATCACACAAGGCAATGAAAGAGGTTACTCTTACAAAAGATGACGTACATATAAGTGCTTCTTTTAGATGTATTTTGTCAACAGCACAATTTACGAAGTATACCGGTTTTGAAACTATTACAAATGAAAGTGATATACCAAAGTTAACAGTGTATCTAGATTCTAATTTACCATTGTATCAACATTATAATCTAGAATCAGAAACATTGGTTCCAGCATGGAATCCTTTGATTATTACACCCGAAGTAAAGGACGGATTATTGCAAATACCTTTAAATCAGTGTGTAGTTAATTGGAAGCGTTTTGATGGAGAATTAATAGATGGTGAAGTCATAGAAAATGGTGTTTTGAAAGTGTCTCAAAACAAACTTTTGGATGAAGAAGCTAAATCAATTACTTATATATGTACTGTTACATATAAAGAATATACGGCATTTGCATCAAAAGGATTTATCTTGTTAAGTGATGGAAGTGCAGGTAAAGGTGTAGATGAAATTGTTGTTGAATACTTTCTTTCTACTTCAAAGGAAACACAAATTGGAGGAGAATGGTCACCTATACCTCCATCTTGGATTCCTCAGCATTATATGTGGACTCGCAACAAAATCATCTATAGTGATGCTACAGTAAGCTATAGTCAACCAACATGTGATAGCTCATGGCAAGTAATCACTGGTCTTGAAATAGGAGGTAGAAACCTCTTGTTAAATAGTTCCTTTATCATGCATGATCGAAACTGGGAATCTGATATTTTGGAATATGTGAATAAGAATAAAAAAAGATGTGCACACATTTCATCAGTGGAGCTAAATACGACTAAGCATGTGGTACAAAGTATCCTTGGAAAACTAGAACCATCTTCTACATACACCATGAGTGGTTGGGTCTTGTTAGAAAACATACAAAAGGGAGATACTGCCTTTTATTTAGGTATTCGTCATCAAGGGATGTATAAAGTGCTTGAAGAAGAGCTGTCTTTTAGTTTTGGAGATTGTAAATTTGCAACCGAGGGCAAAGAAGGTCAGTGGCAGTTTGTGACTTGCACTTTTATGTCAGATACTAATAAAGTTTTAAATGAAGTCGTTTCAGATATTGAAATTTTATGTAAAGATTGCATTGGAGATATTTATTTTTATAACTTCAAACTTGAGAAAGGGAACTTCGCTACCGATTGGACACCTGCCATTGAAGATATAAACGAGAAAATTGAGGATGATGTGAACCAAGTAGAATCCAGAGTTACACAGTCTTTTCAATCTGCAATAGAACAATCGAAAAGTGAAATCAATTTATCTGTAGAGGAACTGATTACTACAACTACAGAGACGAGGGAACAGATAAACGGTATTCAAAATCAAATACAACTTACAAATGAACAAACAAGCTTTATAAAAACCACGGTTGATACACTAAATGATGTAGTGAATGGAAAAGTAGATGAATCTAAAATTCAAGAATGGGCAAGATTTGATGGATCATCTTTGGAACTCGGACAATCAAATAGTCCTTTCAAAGCGATCCTTACGAATACAGAATTGGGATTCTGGCAGGGAGATACGAAAGTAGCTTGGATTTCAAATAATGAATTGCATGTGACGAAGTCTGTTATAGTACAACAAATACAAGTCGGAAATTGGTTGTTTCGAGACGAAGGTAGTGCTGGGTTCACATTAAGGAGGTTATAATATGGGATTTCATTTAAAATTGTCTTTATCAGAAAGTAATGTAAATATTGCGAATAATACATCCGTAGTCACGGTAGGGGTTACTTGTGTTGCCAATGATTCTTATTCTTCTGCATATAATAACAATACGACATCGGTTTCTGTAAGTTGTGATGGTCAAAGTGGCTCTTTTTCTGTTGGAGGATATAATATTGGACTTGGTGGTTCACAATATCTTGGTTCTAAGTCTTTCACAATTATTCACAATAATGATGGTTCAAAATCTATAAGCGCATCCGCTACCTTTTATGCAGATAACTCATGGGTAGGTACACCAAGTGCATCGGGCTCACTTACTTTAACAAAGATAGCTAGAGCAAGTACATTTTCTATTTCGGGAAACACTATGGATTCACCTATGACAATCTCTATTTCTAGAGCTAGTTCTAATTTTACACATACTGTACGTTATCAATTTGGCAACGTTGTACGTGATTATAGTGGACAAGCAACTTCTTGTACATTCACACCACCGGCAAGTGATGCTTCACAAATTCCAAATACAACATCAGGAACGGGAACGATTACCGTTACAACATATTCTGGATCTACAAAAATAGGAGATAGTAAGTCATTAAGTTTTACTCTAAATATTCCAGGAAGTCTAAATCCATCATTTTCGAGTTTGAATATTACAAGAAATGATAATGGCGTACCACAAGAATGGGGAATTTATGTACAAGGAAAATCAAAAGCAACAGTTAAAATAGAGGGAGCAAGCGGAATATATGGGAGTAGTATTAGTAGTTATTCTATTGTAGGTAGCAATGGCACATCATCCAGCTCGAATACAGTAACTACAGATAGTTTACCATCTGGAACCATTACCTTTACGGGCAGTATAAAAGATAGTCGAGGAAAGACAGCAACTAGAGAAGCAAGCATAATAGTATATCCAAACTCAGCACCAACGCTTACACTGAAAGCTGAACGATGTAACGTATTAGGTGTTGTGAATAACACAGGAACTTATTTAAAAATAACACCAACCTATAGCTGTGCTAGTATCAATGGAAAGAATTATATAAGTAGTAAAGAGTTTAGTGTTTTAGCAACATCATATAAGAATACGACTGCTTCTTCAGGAAGTAGTTTTATTTTAGGAAATGGAGATATCTTGATATCGAAAAGTTACGATATCACAGGGGTAGTCAAAGATGCATTAGGACAGAGTAGTGGAACGATTACAATCAAAGTACCATCTTCAAGTGTACCAGTCAATTTTCGAGATGATATAAGTGGAGTGGGTTTTGGGAAGTATGCAGAAAGAGCGAATGCAATTGATAGTGCTTGGGATATTTATATAAGAGGTGCGAATATCATAGATTTAATAGTCCCTATAGGAACTATTATACCCAATCAATTGAGCACTTTTAATCCTAATAAAATATATTTTGGAACTACTTGGGTTCGTCACTCACAGGGCAGAGTTCTAGTTGGTGTTGATGAAAACGATCCAGATTTTAGTGTGCCAGGAAAAAAAATAGGGCATAAAAATTTACAAGCACATAACCATAGTGCATCTACGAGCATTGCGACAAGTGGTTCACATCGCCACGAGGGTATTAAATGGTTCGATACCCTTACTTCAATAGATGGTGGTAGTCAGTCTGGTCTTAAATTAAATTTTGCTTACAATGTGGCAAATCCAAATGGGCTACGCACAAATTATGGTGGTGACCATAATCATGGCGCATCAACTTCTATTGGAAGTGTTGGAAGTGGAGATGCTCAAAATATACAGCCATCAATAACTACTTATATGTGGCTAAGAACAGTATAGGAAAGGAATAATGTAATGGGATTTCATTTAAATTTATCTTTATCAGAGAGTAATGTAAACATTGCGAATAATACATCTGTAGTCACAGTTGGGGTAACTTGCGTTGCCAATGATTCTTATTCCTCTGCGTATAATAACAATACTACATCGGTTTCAGTAAGTTGTGATGGTCAAAGTGGCTCTTTTTCTGTTGGAGGATATAATATTGGACTTGGTGGTTCACAATATCTTGGTTCTAAGTCTTTTACAATTACTCATAATAATGATGGGTCTAAATCTATAAGCGCATCCGCAACATTTTATGCAGATAACTCATGGGTAGGTACACCAAGTGCATCGGGCTCACTTACGTTAACAAAGATAGCTAGAGCAAGTACATTTTCTATTTCGGGAAACACTATGGATTCACCTATGACAATCTCTATTTCTAGAGCTAGTTCTAATTTTACACATACTGTACGTTATCAGTTTGGCAGTATTGTACGCGAATATAGTGGACAAGCAACTTCTTGTATATTCACACCACCGGCAAGTGATGCTTCACAAATTCCAAATACAACATCAGGAACGGGAACGATTACTGTTACAACGTATTCTGGATCTACAAAAATAGGAGATAGTAAGTCATCGAATTTTACACTTTATATTCCCAATAGTTTATCTCCTTCTTTTTCAGATTTAACTGTTACTAGAAATGATAATGGCGTACCACCAGAATGGGGAATTTATGTACAAGGAAAATCAAAAGCAACAGTTAAAATAGAGGGAGCAAGTGGTATTTATGGGAGTAGTATAAACACATATTCAATTGTAGGTAGTAATGGAACATCTTCCAGTTCAAGTGCAGTAACTACAGATAGTTTACCATCAGGAACCATAACCTTTACTGGAAGTATAAAAGATAGTCGAGGAAAGACAGCAACTAGAGAAGCAAGCATTACAGTATATCCAAACTCAGCACCAACGCTTACACTGAAAGCTGAACGATGCAACGTATCAGGTGTTGTGAGTAACACAGGAACATACTTGAAAATAACACCAACCTATAGCTGTGCTAGTATCAATGGAAAGAATTATATAAGTAGTAAAGAATTTAATATTTCAACAACATCTTATAAGAATACGACTGCTTCTTCAGGAAGTAGTTTTATTTTGGGAAATGGAGATATTTTGATATCGAAAAGTTACGATATCACAGGGATAGTTAAAGATGCATTAGGACAGAGTAGTGGAACGATTACAATCAAAGTGCCATCTTCAAGTGTACCAGTCAATTTTAGAGATGATATGAGTGGAGTTGGGTTCGGGAAGTATGCAGAAAAGGTAAATGCTATTGATAGTGCTTGGGATATTTATATAAAGGGAAACAAACTGATGACGAACAGTGACTGTCCTTTTCCTATAGGATTTATTATTACTAATACTCTTTCAAGCTTTAATCCAAACACACAATATCAGGGAACTACTTGGGTTCGATATGCACAAGGAAGGGTACTTGTAGGACTTGATGAAAATGATGCAGACTTTATTAACTCCGGAAAGACAGGAGGTGTGAAAGTACACTCTCATTCAACAGGTAGTCTGTCTTTATCGATTAATCAAATACCAAGCCATGGTAGACATTTGTTTGATATTTCTGGCGGTGACAATGTTAGACAAGGAACTAGTAAATACACCTTAACAAACGAAAAAATGCATTCCTATATGTCATCTGGATGGACACAATTCGCAGGAAATGAAAATTACCCTTATGGAAAATATGTAGGAGGCGGTGAAGCTCATAATCATGGAAATACAGGTAGCGCTCAAAATTTACAACCATATATTGCTGTCTACATGTGGGTAAGAACAGCATAGGAAAGGAAATAACATGGGATTTCATTTAAATTTATCTTTATCAGAGAGTAATGTAAACATTGCGAATAATACATCCGTAGTCACAGTAGGGGTTACTTGTGTTGCCAATGATTCTTACTCTTCTGCGTATAATAACAATACTACATCGGTTTCTGTAAGTTGTGATGGTCAAAGTGGCTCTTTTTCTGTTGGAGGATATAATATTGGACTTGGTGGTTCACAATATCTTGGCTCTAAGTCTTTTACAATTACTCATAATAATGATGGGTCTAAATCTATAAGCGCATCCGCAACATTTTATGCAGATAACTCATGGGTAGGTACACCAAGTGCATCGGGCTCACTTACTTTAACAAAGATAGCTAGAGCAAGTACATTTTCTATTTCGGGAAACACTATGGATTCACCTATGACAATCTCTATTTCTAGAGCTAGTTCTAATTTTACACATACTGTACGTTATCAGTTTGGCAACGTTGTACGTGATTATAGTGGACAAGCAACTTCTTGTATATTCACACCACCGGCAAGTGATGCTTCACAAATTCCAAATACAACATCAGGAACGGGAACGATTACCGTTACAACGTATTCTGGATCTACAAAAATAGGAGATAGTAAGTCATCAAGTTTTACTCTAAATATTCCAGGAAGTTTAAATCCATCATTTTCGAGTTTGAATATTACAAGAAATGATAATGGCGTACCACAAGAATGGGGGATTTATGTACAAGGAAAATCAAAAGCAACAGTTAAAATAGAGGGAGCAAGCGGAATATATGGGAGTAGTATTAGTAGTTATTCTATTGTAGGTAGCAATGGAACATCTTCCAGTTCAAGTGCAGTAACTACAGATAGTTTACCATCAGGAACCATAACCTTTACTGGAAGTATAAAAGATAGTCGAGGAAAGACAGCAACTAGAGAAGCAAGCATTACAGTATATCCAAACTCAGCACCAACGCTTACACTGAAAGCTGAACGATGCAACGTATCAGGTGTTGTGAGTAATACAGGAACATACTTAAAAATAACTCCAACCTATAGCTGTGCTAGTATCAATGGAAAGAATTATATAAGTAGTAAAGAATTTAATATTTCAACAACATCTTATAAGAATACGACTGCTTCCTCAGGAAGTAGTTTTATTTTAGGAAATGCAGATATTTTGATATCGAAAAGTTACGATATCACAGGGGTAGTCAAAGATGCATTAGGACAGAGTAGTGGAACGATTACAATCAAAGTACCATCTTCAAGTGTACCTGTAAACTTTAGAGATGATATGAGTGGAGTTGGATTTGGGAAGTATGCAGAAAAGGCAAATGCTATCGATAGTGCTTGGGATGTCTATATTAAAAATAATCGTGTTATGCCGATGTCTATGAGTGGCGGGTATTGGGGGTTTTCAGATATAAGTGATTATCTTAGAACACCTTTGAATGGTCTGATTCCTTACAAAAGTGGCGCAAATGGGAATATCGGGACAGAATCTTGGAGATTTGATTTTGGCTATTTTGTTTCTTTGAATGTATCTTCGAGAGGATTTTTTGGTGGTTATATAAACAATAATTATGCGTTGTCTACTGCTTCATTAATTTGTCGTGACTGGATAAGAACTACTGGAAATACGGGTTGGTATAATGAAACTCATGGTGGTGGTATTTATATGACAGACAGTAATTATGTCAGGGTGTATAATAACAAAATGTTTTTATGCGATAATAAAATTTCGGGCACAAATATAGAAATACGTAGTCCAAAAGGTAGAGGACCAGGTTTAGCAATAGCTAGTGACTCATATGATAGTAGTGCTACTATAAATCAATTAACTATTATTCAAACGAATAAATGGTATATGCAACTATATACTCCTAATCTGCCAACAAAAGCATGGGGAGTAGATTTATGGGCATCAGATTTAGAATTGAAGAAAAATATAAAAGAATTGCCTGTGAAAAGAGATAAAAAAAGAGGGCGATCAGCTACCTATGGAACATATATCAATGCATTATCAATTATCAATTCGATTAAGCATTATAGTTTTGATTGGAATGATTTAGGTGGTCATATAAATTTGGGTTATATTGCTGATTATTTGCAAGAAATTTATCCAGATGCAGTATTTGAAGTAGGTGATGAAGAAACAGGGAAAACCAAGAATATTAGTGCATCCGCAATGATTCCATTGATAACACTAGCTATGCAACAACAACAAATAAAAATCGATGAGCAACAACTTAAAATAGACGATTTAGAAAAGAGATTAAATGCCCTTGAATTGGAATTTAACAAAAAGAAAGAAGATACAATACAGGAAACAAAATCTCGTGTATAAAAAAATGAATGTGCTAAGAAAACAAAAAAGAGGAGAGAACTAGAAAATTTCGAAGTTCTACTTTTATAAAAAATGAGATTTAAACTTAATGTTTGTGGCATGATAAGAATCACAAGAATAAATTTGAAATAATAAGAAAGGCAAATTCTAATTAAGTAAAAAAGTTAACATAGTAATTAGAAAATGCTTTTTTATTGCCGCCATAGCGGAGAAAGAGATGAGGGATTATGAAAATGGAATTTATTATCGACAGTATCAATACAAACCCAGTAGTACTAATAGTGGCATTATGGATAGTTTTAGATACCATCTTTGGCGTGTTGAGATCTTTTAAACAACACGGTTTTAATTCTAGTTTTGGAATTGATGGTGGCATAAGAAAAATAGGTATGATATTTGGAGTATTATTTCTCCTAATAGCGGATCATATTGTACACATAAATTTAGCATTCATGATACCTGTAGATTGGTTAAAAATATTTGATTTAGAAAAAATAGGATTAACAGAATTCTTTGGAATCTTGTTTATACTATATGAAACAATTAGTATTCTAAAGAACATGATTTTGGTTGGTGTACCAGCACCAAAATGGCTTAAGGATTGGTTAGAGAATTTTTTAAATACAATGACAAATGAAATGCCAGAAATTTTAAAAGGTAAGGAGGATAAGTGAATGAAAACACCTTTAGATTTTAGAAATGAAGTATTAGGAAAGCGATTTGATATTGATGGTTACTATGGTGCTCAATGTTGGGATGGATATGCTTATTATATGAAATGGTTAGGTTATACATATGCTTTTTGTACCTCAAGTAATTATGTGAAAGATATTTGGAATAATAGAAATAATAACGATATGCTGAAATACTGTGATGTAGTTTCTACCTTGCAACAAGGAGATATCGCTGTGTTTGCGGAAACGAGTGAAACTCCATATAGTCATATCGCTATATTTATTACGGATAATGGAAATGGAACTGGAACTTTCTTGGGACAAAATCAAGGAGGCTATGATGGATCCTTTAATGAAGTGAGCTTTTCTTATAAATGCTTACTTGGTGCATTTAGACCCAAATGCTATATTGGCTTGTTCGATAAGTTAACAAAAAGCAAGTATGGAGTTGGTCTTCCAGTATGTACAAATATCTTAGCTACCTCTAGTACAGGTGGTAACGTGTTTAAAGGTGATTGGGAAGGTGTTATCACTCACATTGTTGAGGGAACTCCATATCCATATTTGTTAAACAACGGAACTGGCTGGACGAATGATAATGGAATTGACAGTGATTTACACATTCCTGGTGTGAAAAAATCTGTTGATCAAGTTGCCTTAGAAATATATAGAGGAATCGGGAATTGGGGGAACGGTCAAGAACGTATTAATAAATTAAAGTCAGCAGGATATGATGCCAATGATGTGCAAACAAAAGTAAATTCAATGTTTTAATTGAAAATCCCTACTTCTCTTTGAGAGGTAGGGATTTTTCTGTGTATTGAGCAAAGTAACAAACAATATTAATGGAGGAGATGCGTTTTGATCATAAGGAAATGATGAAGCAAGTTCAAAACTTAACTACGAAATCAAATGAGAGTATATTCTTAAGTCTTGCAGAGTTTGCTTTATCTTGCTACTATCAATCAAAGGAAATGCAATACTTTGCTAGTGAAATCTCTGTAATCATAGATATAGCTTCAAATTTTTGTTAATAACCAACTGAAGTTACGCCATAAACGGCTTGATCTTGTGTAAATCCGTCATATAATAGTTGATCTATCAAACCTTGTCTTGAGAAAGACATAAAATTTATATAAGATTGCGCTTTTTTTGCAGCTTGTGCATTCCAATCCGCACCACAATTGTTTGCTGCATATGTAGCAGCGTCTGATGAATATTGTTCATAAATCAATTGATTTACTAGCCCAGAGTAAGAAAATGGCATAACAGCGAGGTATCTCTTTGCAGAGTTAAGAGCATTAGAATTCTCCATATTCACATTTGGAGTAGAAGGCGCAGACGGTTCAGCTGGCGCTGGTGTAGGTGAAGGATTTGTTACAGGTGTCTCCTCTTTCGGAGTTTCTGTTGTTGGTGCTTCTGCGGTAGGTTCTTCATTAGTTGTTTCTGTATCTTTATTTTCGTTTGTGTCTTTATACCTATAAACTTCTACATTTAATATTTTCGCAAACTTATCAATGTCAGTTTTAGTATAAAGCTTATTTAACCTTACTAATACATTCTCGAATATGATATGATTACCATAAATGTCAAGAAAAGAATCTAGATCTGCTAAGTAATCAGCTCTTTTAATAGCTTCCTCGTTGGATTTGAAAACCTCAATAGTACCACTTGTAGGGTCTTTAGGATCATAATCACCAGAAATGCTCTTATCGTTAAAACTGACTTTACCTATGTATGTTGGCTTGTTATTCAAATCGTTACTTTCATCAAAATTAATATAATAATCAATGTTTGAGTTGTTTTCTTTAAATTGCTCGACTATATCTTTTGCTTTCGCACGTCCAGCTTTAGTAAAATTATCCTTTTTTATCTCCTTGTTTTTTGTACTTGTGTCTTCTTTTTTATCAGATGAACAAGCGGTGATAGGTATTATCATTGTGAAACATAATAATACTGCAAATAATTTTTTCATTCTTTTTCCCTCCTATGAATGATATGTAAACATCATTTGATGTAGTTACTTTTTCTATTTATATTTTTTCTTTGGAGTATGATTTTTTACGAATGATTTAATAGTAATTCCTGCGATTAACTTTTCAAATATAGTGAATAAAATACGATGAGTGTTTATGGTTGAAATAGTATAAATATTTAATTTTTATACTTTTAAGATAACCATTAACATAGTTTATATTGTTGTTGTACTAGTCAGAAGAATAGTCCAAAATCACTTTAAAATATTCAGCTACTTTTACGAATTTATCGATAGAAATTTTGTGTAATAAACTTGTTTATATCATTTGCTTGGACATATATGAAATGAACACGAGAAGTGTACAATTTTATTATAAAAATATGTAATTTAAAATCTTCTCTAAACAAATTATAGCAGTATAATCTAAAAGTACAATACATAGGATAAAGTAGCTTAAAATATTCCTACCCTTTTTGAAAGATAGAACTTTATTATATATTTGTTCCTTGCTTTACATCCATCCAAAACAATAGGATTGCCATTCCAATTGTAAATGTAATTTCCAATAATGAAGATACACTTCCATAAACCATAAAGAGGACTAAGTCAAAAGAGACAAGTAAACCATATAAGGACATACTCTTTTCAAATAGGACGAAATCTTTTTTCATTAAGTCAAAGAGATAATGGAAGAATACAGCAACATAAAGTGCGGTTGCCCACATGGCAATACGGATGTGCCATTTTGATAATTCTGGATAAGAGGTTGGATGATAGGGAAGAAGCACAGATATCATCATTCCTAAACAAGCGATCAATAAAAGTAACTTACCAAGTTTTGATGAATAAGAAGTTCGTTTCATAAAGGTATATGTATAAGAATAGAAATATAACCCTGCACTTGCTCCCCATAAAATTAAGTAGAACTTGTGACCAAGTTCATTTCCTAAATAGGAAAGGTTTTCTTTTAAAGGGGCGACATAGAACAGTGTCCCTAAATTACATAGTATGATGAGAATCAAAGCGATGAGCTTGATTTTTTTTATGCTTTCTTTTTTCATACAATACCGCCTTTTCAGTGTGATTATTATAACATTTAATTTTGTGAAAAAATGTGAAATGAATAAAAATTTAGGATTTTTAGAAATAAATCTCGTATGTAATAAGTGTAAGGGATAAGAAGGAGGGACATGCGTGGATGAACGTTTGAAAAAAATCGAATTAAGGGAAGATGGGTTTTTAGAAGTTACTCTAAAAAAAGGAAAAGATTTTGATGATTATATTTATCAACAGATGCAAAAGGATAGTGGGTGTTTGTCTTGTGTAAGAGATCCACGAATGAAAAGTAAACTATATTATGATACAAAGGGGTATGTTAGTTTGCAAACGTATCTAAAAGCACATATGTTTGATGAAGTGGAGAGTATTGAATTCCTGATTTATTTGTTAGAGGATATGGTGCGGGTAAATACAGCAAAGCCTATTTTAATGGATCCTGCTTATATATTCTTGAGTTATGATGGAGGTGTTTTGCGTTTTCTTGTAATACCTGCCGATGTAGATCAGTGGGTGTTTCAAAAAAAGGAGTGTAGAGAGTTTTTAGAAGAGTTGATATTTGAAATGCGTATATCACAAGGGTATGAAGCGATAGGTTATTTGACCTATATGAAACGTTATGAAGAAGTTTCATTGCCAATGATATTACAAGGGTTACATGATTTACGAGAACAACATAGACCAAAACCAACCCTCTTAGAAAAATTGCTTCATTTACATAAAGAGGAAGAGTACATGATAAAAGATATTCCTCTACCGAAAGCATATCCACAACTACAAGTCTTAAATGCTGTTATGGAGGAACAAGGGCCTTATTTGAAAGAAGAGGAAGAACCACAATCCATCCATGCGCACACGGTTGTATTGTTGCAGGAGAGTTCTTTATCGCTTTATGATGAAACAGCGAAAGAAGAGGTTTTGATACATAAGGATACCTTTACAATAGGTAGGGCGAAAGATAATGATTTATGTATACCAGAACAGTTTATTTCACAACATCACGCTTGTATTTATCGAAACACAAGAGAAATAGAAGATTTATCTTCATCGAATGGAACCTTTATCAATCAACAAAGAATCAAACGTGAAACCTTGCAAGATAAAGATAGAATCAGTTTTGCGAAATCCTCATTCATTGTAAAAATAAAGGATGGATAGAATGTTGCTTCATGATCGTTATGAAATACTATGCGAAATTGGTAAAGGGGGAAGTGCAAAAGTATATAAAGTTTTCGATTTACGGCTACAAATGCACTTTGCATGTAAATGTATCGCACTACAAGATGAAAAAAATAAAACGAGTTTCTATCGTGAATTAAAGATTTTAACAACCCTGCATCACTCCAATATTCCTCGTGTAATAGATCAATTCGAAGAGGAATCATATGCGTATGTCATTATGGAACATATTGAGGGGATGTCTGTTTTAGATTATGTGTTGGAACATGGAAACATACATGAAAAACAAGTGCTGTCTTGGATGTTAATTGTCATTGATATATTCTTGTATCTTCACAATCTCAAGCCAGAACCATTGCTTTATTTGGATTTGAAACCACAAAACATCATGATATCGAAGAGTGGTAAGTTGTATTTGATCGATTTTGGTTCAAGTACCTTAGGTACGCAGATTACTCCAATTTCAGCCACGAAAGGATATGCTCCCAAGGAACTTATGAAACAACATCAAGTTAGTAAAGGGTGTGATATTTATAGTTTTGGAGTTACGTTTTATGTTTTACTGCACGGACATTTTCCAAAGGAAGCAAAGAAAGTATCACCTCTTGATAAAGCGTTGTTAAAGTGTTGTGAAAAGGATGTGAAGAAACGATTTCAAAGCTTTGAAGAAGTGAAGAAGAATGTTCGTAAACAGATGATGAAGCGTTCTATGCACTTGTATAAAATGATCCTATTGATAATTTTGAGTTTGCTCATGGGTTGGGTGGGGTGTTATGAAGAGCGTAGGGTACAAGAGAGTGTAAGTGTTGATTATTTAAATGCTATGAAAGAGGAAAATTATTTGGAGGCAATGAAGTTATCGAATGGAGAGGTAGAACCATATCGTAGATATTATGAACAACAGTGTACGATAGAGAACACATGTGAAAAAGCACTGTTAGAAATGGAATCTCAAGCCATCAAATGGAAGCATGATACATATTCGCAGGTAGCATTTTTTATTGCTTCTAAAGCAATTGAACAACAAGATACTTTTTATTTTCAAATGGCATACAAATATTTAGGATATGTGAAGAGTGAACAAGATATAGAGAGGAATGCGATTGAGAATCTTCGTTATATCTTGCAAGTGTTAACACAAAGACAACTCAATACTTCACAACAAATACCTTTATCTAAGGCATTAAAGGAACTGGAGGCATATGCAAACTCACGAAAGGATATAGAAGAGCAGTATGTTTATGAACATATCTTGCTAATTCTTTACGAACAACAACATCTTGTACTTGATGAGGCGAATGAAACCATCCTTAGGATATGTACAAAGATGAAATCACAAATACAAGATACACAGAATGGATTGGATATGACAAAGTTAACGTATTTGGATGAACGTATTGCCTATGCGTATTATCGCATGGGAATGAACGATTATACGAAACAGATGTATACACCAATGAAACAACATTACGAACAATCGATATCTTATTTTTTAAATAGTGAGACAAAGGATCGATTCTCAATATTATCTTCTATGTATTTACAGATATTTGAATATGCAATTGATGATCAAGAGAAAAGAAACTATGTATCTATACTACAAGAAGCTAAAAAATATGCAGCTCAAATACCGCAAGAGAACACACGCTTGTATATGGAAGAAATGATAGAGAGAAAGTTAAGGAGTTATGTGAATTAGAATGGAAAGGGTAAGTGTTTATATTAGTTTTTGTATTGCGGGAATCTGTATGTTGGGCGCAATGCGTGAATGGTTTTTATTAAGGAGGATTGTTAAGAAAAAAGAAATTGTATATGAGTATGAAGTTATACAAATAAATGATGAACAAACAGAAGTATTAAGAAAGGACGATATATAAATGAAGGTGTGGAAACTATGTGTATGTTTATTTTTGGTGGGGATGATTCCTTCTCCAAAGATATACCCAATGGAAATGACAGATACAAGTACAAATTCAAAAGGCATAGTGTTACTTGTAGATAAAGAGGAATTAAAAGAAGGCTATTTAGCGTATCCTACATTTACGCTAGAAGTTGATAAAGATGTATATGATCCTTCTATAAAAGTAGCAATATTGAATCAACAAGGTGAGGAACTGGATGAAATTGATGTTGTATGGATATTACAAGATGAAAAATGGATGGGTGAAGGAACATACGAGCATGAGTTAAACAATGGAAGTCTCGTGGTAATGTTGGGTGAACATAAGTTATATGAATCAGAAAAGTTTACTATCGATACTTCTATTCATGAACCAGTGATATATATGAATGATAAAAAAGTTGAAGGGGATTTCTTTACTAGTGTTGAAGATGTAACTATGAAATTTGTATTTGATGAAGCTGTTAATAAAGAAAAAAGTTCGTTGTATATCAATGGAGATAAGAATGAACTTTCATGGAAGAAGGATGAAAAAGAAACAACAACACTATTTGAAGGAGAAGGGGAATATGAAATTGCTTATACATGGTATGACAAATTAGGGAATGAGAAGAAAGGTTTTTATCATTTAATTATCGATCGAAAAAGTCCTGGTGTTGAACTTTATTTGGATGATCAAAAAATAGATACGCTACAAAAATTTTATTCAAAAGATGTCGTTCTTAAACTTTATGTGGAAGATGTTTTGTTTGATATGGAAAATAGCAAGCTATATAGGAATGATTCAAACGAGGAAATTGCTTGGACAAAAGAAGGTTCAAGGTATGTTGGAGAAATGAAACTATATGAAGGTAGCCATCAAATTACATATGAGATAAAAGATACATTAGGACACTTAACACAGAAAACGCTACCTGTAACCACAATAGATACAACAGTTCCTAAGGTTACATTTGAAAGGAAGAACTTTGAGATTTCAACGCAACAGCAACTTATTTATACAATAGAGGAATCTTACTTTGACTATAAAAATAGTTATCTATACATGTTACATAATGGGGTTGAAGAATATCGAAAACTAGATGGTAATAGTACTGAGAAAGGATACCAAGGCTTATTTGCATTTGATGATGAAGGGGATTACCAAGTGACACTCGTCATAAGGGACTTCGCTGGAAATAAAACAAGTTCGCAAAATCTTTCCTTCACGATTGATCATAGCGCACCAAAATTAGGTATCTTTTGCAATGAGCAAACGATGATAGGTGAGGACATATACACAACCAATAAAGATGTTACGGTAGCATTTTCAGTTCATGATGAAACACTGCGTTCGCATACCATTACTGTTTATAAAAACAAACAGAAAATAGTGGAACAAGCAAATTTAGAACGTATGCATTTTAAAGGAGAGAATCAGAAAAATGATGACTATGTGGTGACCTTGAGTGCGAGTGATGCGGCTGGAAATCAAAGTGTTCAACAAGTGCGTTTTTCCATCTATAAAAAAGTTTCTCCTCTAGTGATAGAAAATGATGTCTTTAAAAACAAACCCTATGCGAACAGTTGGACTCCACAAATAAAAGATGATGGAACTCAATTACATGTGATAGGTTCCTTGCTTTACAAAGACCATTTACCAGTACCTTACCAATGGGGGGATGCTATCAAAGAAGAAGGAAATTATGCACTAGAGATAATTGGAAGTGATCGTGCTATGAATCCTACATCATTACCAAATACCTTCTATTTTACAATTGATAAAACACCTCCTTTAGTTACGCTAACCAAAAATAAAAAACCAATTCCAAAGACCCTCTATGTCAAAGATACATTAACATTATCCTTACATCAAAAGGATAATGAAAAACTACGAGAAGAACATTTTGCATATATTAAAATCAATGGGAAAGCAGTCGATTTAAGCGATGAAAAAAGCTATGAATTTACACTGGATTCATCACAAGAATACACGATATCTTGTAAGGTATATGATGACGCTGGAAATGAACAAATAAAAGCTTGGAAGTTTCATGTATCTAAAAAGCCAATGCTTACACAGTATCTTAAAGTAGAACAAATAGGGTTTGTAATTGTCATGGTATCTAGTATAGCAGTTACACTTTATATTCATGGACGAAGAAAAACTTAAGACACAGCTTTATATTTATGGATTTGATCAACTTGAAGAATGTATCCTTCCGAAACAAAAAGAAGGTAGATTTTGGATATATCATAGTGTAAATAAAGAACGAGTAAAACTTATAGAGGTTATGGCAAGAAAGAAGAAATGGTATTTTGTTCAACACGATGAATGTAGAATCAATGAAGAAAAAGAACATTTTGTAGAAGTGAAAAATGGGAAACGATATATTCTCAACTTTCAAAAGCATACTGTATTTCTATTTAGCTTTGCGTATGAAAGAGTTCATCATCAATATAAGGCATTTACCTTTACAAGAAGGCTTCAAATTGGAAGAGGAGATACTTGTGATATCGTGTATGCACATGAAGCTGTATCTACGCTACATGCGAGCTTATACTACGATGATGATGGTTTTTGGATTGTGGATGAACAAAGTAGTAATGGTGTTTATGTAAATGGAAAACGTATAAAAAAACAATCATTAAAAATGAAAGATTGTATCCAAATTTTACAGTTAAAAATTCTTGTTGGACCTACGTGTATTTTCATGAATGAGGTAAAGCAGGTTTCTAAGAAAACATCTATTTGTACGTATCAATTTTCTCAGATGTCTGCTTGTAAACGCAAAGATAAAGACATTTATACATGGGTTGAAAAAGATGCTTTTCACTTTCAAAAGAGAATGTATACAATCGATACTTATCCTGCACCATTTGATCGTAAGCAGATGCCTATGATCTTCCTATTGGGTCCTGCAGTTACAATGGGGTTATCTTCTTTATCCATGGGTGTATTTTCACTTCTACAAGCTCTACAACAAAAACAAGAAATGACGCAAGTTATGCCTACCTTGATTATGTCCTTTAGTATGGCAACGGGTACCATTCTTTGGCCTCTATTAACACGTCTATATGAAAAAAAACTTGCGTTAAAACAAAATCAAGTTCGTAATAGTACCTATGGTTCATATCTTAACGAGATGCAAAAACGAATGTATGAAGAAATACATGCATATGAAACCATGCTTAGAACATACCATCTTACCACTACGCGCTATATTGAATTATTCTTAGAACATACTTTGGTATCAAATCATAAAGATGATTGTAGCGTGACTTTAGGGATTGGGGATATTCCATATACATTACAAATGGAAAAGCCAAGAGAAGAGTTCAAGCTATATCAAGACCCACTACAAGAAGAATTAGAGAAAATTACATTGCAAAGCTATTATGCAAGAAATGTACCTGTTGTGATTGATTTGAAAAAGCATCGCTATGTACAAGTGGATGGGGAAGATGCAAGTGTATTTATGCTAGATTTATTGTTTCAAATGGTACTAGCATATCAAAATGATATAAAAATAGTGGTATGTATGAATACAAAATTAGCACATGTAAATAAGATAGCTTTTATGCCTCAGATATTTAGTGAGGATGGATCGATACGTTATCTTGTCAGTGATGAACAAGATGGAAAGCTCATTTATTCCACGTTGGAAGAAGAAATGGCAACAAGTACAAAGGTGTATGCGTTCTTTATATTAAATGGATTACTTGCGAGTAAACTACAAATGAAAACACTCTTAGCGAATGAGCGTTGTATATGTTTCAAGATATATGATTCTTTTAACAATCATGTAAATATCATACCTACAAAGATACAGGTAGCAAGCAATCAAGGATATGTACATCAAGAAACAACCCTAAGATTTACGTATCAATTTACTACGAAACGAAGTCTATGTGCCTTTCAATTAGCGAATCAAAGGAGTGGTAGAAGAACTAGTGTTAGGTTACCTAAAAGCTATCATTTGTTGGAAATGTATGAGTGTGGAAATGTTGAACAACTCAATGTGTGGGAGCGTTGGCAAACCAATGATGTGAGTGATTCTTTAGAGGTTAGAATTGGTATTAATGCTTATCATGAGCCTTTGTATTTGGATGCGCATGAGCGTTATCATGGACCACATGGACTCTTTGCGGGAATGACAGGTTCAGGGAAGAGTGAATGTTTATTAACCTATATTTTATCCCTTGCGATATGTTTTTCACCAGAGGATGTTTCCTTTCTTTTGATTGATTACAAAGGTGGAACCATGGCAAAGTCATGTGGGAAACTACCTCATATTGCTGGAATTGTGACAAACCTTGATCAAGATATCATACAACGTTCTTGTATGTCCTTACGAAGCGAACTACAACGAAGACAACAACTCTTTGCACAAGCTTGTTTGACGTACGATGTTGGGAATATGAATATCGAAACATATCGCAAACTGTGCAAAAAATATGAACATTTACCAAAACTTTCGCATCTCTTTATCATCGCGGATGAATTTGCGGAATTAAAGAGTCAACAACCAGAATTCCTTGAACAACTGAAACAAAGTGCGCGTATTGGTCGAAGTTTAGGGATTCATTTGTTGTTGGCTACACAAAAACCATCCGGAGTTATCGATGATCAAATATGGAGTAATGCACATTTTCATCTTTGTATGAAAGTACAAAGTATCCAAGATAGTCAAGATATGTTACGTAAAGAAGACGCAGCGTATTTAAAAAGAGCAGGGGAGTGTTGTTTACAAGTAGGACTTGATGAGATTTATGAAAAGGGGTTAATTGCTTGGTCACAGTGTTCTTATTTTGAAAGGGAAGAGGTTGAAAAACATACATTTGATGAAATCGCAATTCTAAAGGATACTGGAGATTATCGAAGTACGCAACATATAAGCCCATTAAATGAGAAAACAGATATTACTCAGATGGATGCGGTTGTAGAACATATGGTACATATTGCAAAACGTCAACACTTGTACGCACAATCGCTGTGGAAAGAATCCTTGTCGCAAGATATGTATGTGAAAGAGTATCCCAAAGCGATAGGGATTATAGATGATATGGAAAATCAAAAACAGTTTCCCTTCCTCTATGATCAAGTATGGACTTCTCATCTGTTGGTTTATGGAAAGTCAACAAGTGATCGTGAAACCTTACTTAAGACATTACTGTACCAAATAATACAAGAAGAACACGTACATATGTATATCTTCGATTTTGATCAACATCACTTGTTATGTTTCCAACATCGAGCTTGTATTTGTGATGTTGTGATTGAAACACAACGAGAAAAAGTGGAGAGCTTCTTTTATCAAATGAAAACAAAAAAGCAAGAAGATAAGAGAGAAGAAAAGATTCTCGTTGTACATAATTATGAGGCGTTTCATGAACTATATGAAGAGTATGAAAAAGATTTGCTTTATCTTTTAAGAGAGCATGCAAAACTTCATCTTCGTATATATATTAGCGCAAGCAATCCAAGTACTGTATCTTATCGTATTCAACAATACATTTCTTCTGCGATTGCATTTCCTCTACATGAACAAAACGATTATCACATGATATTTAGTGGAGGTTGTCCTTTTTATCCAACAAACAAAGGGAGTGGACTTCTACAGTACCAACAAAGGATTCTTAACTTTCAAGTACTACAATGTACGCAAGAGGATATAGAACAGTTGCCTTATGAGAAAGGAAATCTTTATCAAATTCCTGTATTACCAAAACAAGTAAGGTATCCCGTTGAAGATATTTCGAAAGGGTTATATTTAGGAAAACAGGTGGATAGTAAAGAAGATGTATTTTGTACATTTTCTCATCATATTCATTATGTAATTTGTGCTTTTCGTTTTCTTTCATCTTTTCTATACGTAACGTTTCAACAATTAGCTTTATATCGTAACGATGTTTATGTTGTTCGTGATGAAACGATAGATAATGATGAAGAACTTATGATGAAGTTAGAAGATGAAAAAGAGCATATCTTTATTTGGAAGAGACCTTATCAATTTACAGATTTTAAACTTCAAGAATACCTACGAGAGAAACTCATGGAAGATCATCATAAACATATCTTTCTATATACGATGAAGGAACATTCCTATTATTTACAATATGATTGGTTTCAAGATTCCTTATACGATGCTTTTCTTCTTTGGATGGGAAAAGGATTCAAAGATTATGCGTATATGTTTAAATGTCAAAATATCGCATCGCAAGAACTAAAAGCTAATCAAGCTTATCTTATGGAGGAAGATACATGTATCAAACTACAATTATGGGAGGTGACATAACATGGATGAAAAGATATTGGTGGAGGTATATATACCTGCGGCACAGCTATCATTGGATGTTGTGTTACCTATATCATTTCGTATTTCTCAAATCAAAGACAAATTATTCTTGATGTTGCAAGAGTGCAGCCAAGGAGCTTTTATCTTCAGCAAGGAGAGTGTCTTTTATTCGAGTAGACTACAAATCAATTTACTAGATGATCAGGTTCTCAAAGACATCGATATAAGAACAGGTGATGAAATCATAGTCTGGTAAAGGAGAGATACCATGAGCATTAAAATTCAGGTAGATCCCACAAAGTTAGAAAGTGGGGCATTGCGCATTGAACAACAAGGCGTTGCATATGAAAAAAGCTATGCGCGCTTATTTCAAGCAGTTGAAACCATGAGTGCTGGTTGGCAAGGAAAAGACAATCAAGCATTTATTACACAGATACAAGGGTTTCAATCAGACTTCATACAAATGGCAACATTGATGAAAGAGTACTCTAGTTTCTTAAAAACAAGTGCTAAGATTTATCGTGAAACGCAAAATGAGCGAACGGCCCAAGCACGTCGTTTAGTGAATTAGGAGGTAGTTATGGATTCGTTATTAATTACACTAGCAGAAGTAAGTCATACCTCCATGCAAATTCGACAAGAAAATCAACAACTATCAAACTGTTTAAAAGACATCCATCAATGCATGAATCAAATAACCAATGAATGGCAAAGTCCCGCTGCACAAACCATACGTGCAAAGTTTCAAGGGATGATTCCAATCTTTGATCACTATCGTGAAATTGTTGAAAACTATGCGAAATTCCTTGATCAAACCGTTCAAACATACCAATCCATTGAGGATCAATTAAACAGCCATGCACAATCTTTCCAATGAAACATGGCGTTTTATGAATCAATATGTGAACCAATTAAGTGCCATGGAAACACTCGTTACAAAAAACATGAACCTATTGCCTTCCACTTGTCAGGGAAGCGAACTCCTTTACATGCAACAACATTTTCAAACTATGTTAGGAAATATACAAAACCAGAAAACTTGGTGTAAAAGAATATGCGGACAATAACGTAATCTCGTTATGATGCGTGTAGATACTGAGAAGCTTTTCGTACTGCAAACAGAGTTTTCTAAGTGTCTATCAATTTCCAAAGAGTTACAATCTTTGCAATATCAATTAAGCCTTCAACAAACACCCCTAGCTTCTAGTATTTATCTACAAGAACTAAAAACCAGTGAATACCAACTGCATGAAAAAATAATACATAGTGTGCAGTATTTTCAAAGCGCTCTTTCCTCTTTTCAACAAAGTGAGAACAATATTCAAAAAACTGCAGATGCCATATCCTCCTTTGAAAAGTCTAAAGCTTACGAAAGTTCTCAAAATACCCAACATAGGAAATCAAGTGATTTCACGTATAAAACTGAAGTTATGAAGTTCAACCATCGTGTTCATTCAACATTGAATAAAGGTGGCAATCTTGTTGGATATGTGAAGAATGGAGTGTGTATTGGTGCATTTGCTGGTTTTGATGTTTGGCGATTTCGCGCAGATAAAGAAATGAAGTATTTAAAAACAGGGGTGGATCTTCGTGTGGGAAATATGAGTGTTTCCGCAGATGCGAAAGCACTCCTCTTTCAAAATGGGAAACTAGATCCTAGTTTACAATTAGAAGCAAATGCAAGTGCTACCTTAGCACAAGCAGGTGCCTATTTAAATATTGGGAATGATTATCTCAATGTACAAGGGGAAGCAAACGTAAAGGTTGGTACTGCCAGTGCAGAAGCAAAGGCAGTGATTAAAAAAGATGAGTTTACTTTAAAAGCAAATGTAGGCGCAGCCGCTGTAAAAGGCGAAGTAAAAGCAGTCTTTTCTATATTTGGTGTAAAGATAACACTAAAAGGAACAGGCGAACTAGGAGCTGCTGGTGCAGGCGCAGAGTTTTCCAGTAAAAAAGGAGAGTTTGAGTTTGGTGGGAAAGTTTCTATGGTAGCAGGTTTGGGGTTTAAAGTACATGTTGATTATTAACGTGGGACAAGGAGCAAAAGAAAACAAATGAACGAAAAAACAATCAAAGAAGTGATGCCCATTGGCAGTGTGGTAACCTTATTAGGTGGCACCAAAAAAATTATGATCTGTGGAAGGATTCAAGAAGATAAAAATACTGCGAAAGTATATGATTATGCAGCATGTTATTATCCAGAGGGTATTTTAGACCCTAGTGAGCTATTCTTATTTCAACATGAGGACATTGATAAAGTGTACTATGTAGGATTGCAAGAAAGTGATGAATTCGCATTTCGTAGTTTTATGGAACAACGCCTAAAAGAAATGAACATGCTATAAAAAAGTCCGTTATCTATATAGATAACGGATTTCTTATTCTATTAATTGAACTTTTACAACGCCTTCAACTTCATCCAATAAGATAGCTTCTACGCCACCTTGAATGGTATCATCTACGGACATACATCCAACACAAGCGCCCAATAAGCGAACATTTACAATTCCATCTACGAAAGATACGAATTCAATATCTCCACCATCACGCTGTATATAAGGTCTGATTTTATTAATCACACGCTGTATTTCTTCATTCTTTGTTTCCATTTCTTACCCTTCTTTCTTAGAACAGATGGGATACTTCAAACAAAACAAGAGCAACCAGTGTACCTAGTACAAGACCACCTAATACTTCAATGTATTTATGTCCTAACACACTTTTAATTCTTTCATGATAAATAGGATCCGAAAACTTCAATCCTTTTAGCTTTTCAAGGTCCATGATCAGTTGCTTTGTTAGCTGGATATTTCTCCCCGCATAATAGCGAACATTTGCCGCATCATAAATCACAATAAAACTAAATACGCACGTAATCGCAAACAAGGTAGAATCAAATCCTTCACTTAATCCAATAGCTAGTGTTAAACCACTGACCGTGGAACTATGTGAACTAGGAAATCCTCCGCATGCGATACATTGATGAACATCAAATTTCTTCGTACGTATATATAAGAAAAATGGTTTTAATATTTGTGCTAATAGATTTGCTATTAGAGCTACAGCAAGGGGGTAAAAAGAATCCATATATGTATCACCTCATAGGCAGATTGAGAAAATCTCTTTCTGTAGATATTATTATACCACAAAATGAAAAAAGATATGTTATAATAATCCCATGAGATGAGGTGAATTTATGCATTATATGGTTGGAGAAGTCGTGGAAGGTGTCATAACAGGTATTAAGCCTTATGGCGCGTTTGTTTATCTGGACAATAAACATAACGGATTAATCCACATTTCAGAAATCAGTGAACGATTTGTGAAAGATGTACATACCTATGTCAAGGTCAATGAGCGTGTAAAAGTAAAAATCATTGATATGGATGAAGATGGTGTACATTTGAAGTTATCGTTAAAAGCCATAGAAGCAAATAAAGCCCGTTCCATGCGTAAACGCAGATTGATCCAGGAACTGCCTCCAATGGAAAAAGGATTTTCTACTTTGGATGCACATTTAGAAGAATGGATTCAGCTTGCCATAAGATAAAGGAGAAAAAAGGTTATGATGAAATTAGACGTTACACACGCATTTTTACAAGAAGACATCAAAGCTTATCAAGATGAAGTGACAAAATGTCATGACATGCTCGTGAACAAGACTGGTAAAGGGAACGACTATGTTGGTTGGGTAGACTGGCCTGAAACTTATGATAAAGAAGAATACGCTCGTTTAAAAACGGTAGCAGCAGATATCCGTTCAAAAAGCGATGTATTGATCGTTTGTGGAATCGGTGGATCATATTTAGGAGCAAGAGCTGCCATTGAAATGATCAATGGTTTATATGCAAATAAAAAACCAGAAATCATTTTTATGGGAAATACATTCTCTTCCACTTACATTGCACAAGTAATGGAATACATTAAAGACAAAGAAGTTGCAGTCAATGTAATTTCTAAATCCGGAACAACAACAGAAACTGCATTAGCATTCCGTTTATTAAAACAATTCATGGAAGAAAAATACGGAAAAGAAGAAGCAAGCAAACGTATTGTTGCGACTACGGATAAAGCAAGAGGTACCTTAAAGACAATCGCAGATAATGAAGGATACGAAACATTTGTAATTCCTGATGATATCGGAGGACGTTTCTCTGTTATTACCCCTGTAGGATTATTTCCAATCGCAGTTGCTGGAATCGATGTAGATGACATCATGAAAGGTTTAGCAAAAGCCAAAGAAGAATTAAGTAATCCAGATGTTGATAAGAACGCTGCATATGCATACGCAGTTGCTCGTAGAATTATGGAAAATCAAAATAAAGATGTAGAAATGTTGATTAGCTATGAACCACAAATGGCTATGGTTGCGGAATGGTGGAAACAACTATTCGGTGAAAGCGAAGGGAAGGAAGAAAAAGGAAATCTTCCAACAAGCGCTAACTTCTCTACAGATTTGCATTCCCTTGGACAATTTGTTCAAGATGGTAAAAAAATCTTATATGAAACATTATTGTTAGTTGACAAACCAACCCTTGATTTAACATTCCCAAGTGATGCTGCAGATATTGATGGTATGAATTACTTAAGTGGAAAATCTGTTGACTGGGTAAACAAAATGGCTTGCCAAGGAACACTAGAAGCACATGAAGAAACAGGACATGTGCCTAACTTAATCATCACAATGGAAGATATGAGTGCAGAAAGCTTCGGGTATATGTGCTATTTCTTCTTCAAAGCATGTGCAATTACTTGTTATATGTTGGATATCAATCCATTCAACCAACCTGGTGTTGAAGTATACAAGAAAAACATGTTCCGTTTATTGGGAAAAAACTAATACGTTAAGAAGATGTCACTCGACATCTTCTTTTTTTGTAAAGTACACTTTTATGGAAAGTGTACTTTACATCTTAGTAAATCCGCAGTATACTAGAAGTATGGAAAGCGTACTTTCCATAAGCGAGGCGATAATTTGAAGAATAGATTAGAAGAAATACGTAAATCAAAGGGCATACGACAAGAAGAATTAGCTTTTGCTTTAGAAGTGTCAAGACAAACCATTGGTTCTTTGGAAAATGGAAGATATAATCCTTCTATACAATTGGCATTTAAGATTGCAAGATATTTTGATATGAGTATCGAAGATATATTCATTTACGAGGAGGAAAAAGCATGAAAAAATATAAACATTGGATACTAGTTTTCATCGGAAGTATTGCAGCCCTTACTGGACTATATATGATCAATGTAGTGGAACCAATAGGTCTTATGAAAACAGTGCCATATTTTTTAGTAGGGATAGGATGTGGAACATTGGGACATAGTGTAGGCTCTATTTATCAAGCATACATTTACAAAAAGAATCCAGATATTGCAAAGAATATGGAAATAGAAACAAAGGATGAACGTAATATCATGATAAAAAATCAAGCAATGGCAAAAGGTTATCAAATGATGACATATGCTTTTGGAATATTGTTGTTGGTATTCGGAATTATGGATGTACCGTTTGAAATATTTATTGCATTTGCCATTGTGTATATATTTGTGCAAATTTATACGGCATACTGTCATGTAAGAATGACTAAGGATTTATAATTGAAATCATCATAAAAAAGGCTGTAATAGTCTTTTTTTGTACCATAATCGTAAAAATGAAAACATTTTCATCGGATAAATACTAGGAATTGAATGAGAAGTTTGCTATAATATAAACATTAGAAATGTAAACGATTACATAGAGGAGGAATGTTTCATGTCAAAGAAGTATGTTTACCTTTTCTCTGAAGGAAAAGGAGCAATGAAAGATCTTCTTGGTGGAAAAGGTGCAAACCTGGCAGAAATGATGAACTTAGGGATGCCAGTACCTTATGGTTTTACAGTCACCACAGAAGCTTGTAACCAGTATTATGTGGATGGTGAGAAAATCAATGAAGATATTCGTAAAGAAGTATTTGAGTACTTGATGAAACTTGAGGAACTATCTGAAAAGCAATTTGGAGATCCTAAAAATCCATTGTTAGTTTCTGTTCGTTCAGGTGCACGTGCATCTATGCCAGGTATGATGGATACCATCTTAAATCTTGGTATGAATGATGAAGTTGTAGAAGGAGTAGCAAAACTGATGGGGAATCCACGTTTTGCATACGATTCTTATCGCCGTTTTATTCAAATGTTTGCGGATGTAGTTATGGGATTAAGTAAGGCCAAATTTGAGGAAATCATCGATGAGATGAAAGAGAAAAAACACGTTGAACAAGATACGGATTTAGATGCAGATGATATGAAAGAAATGGTAAAACTTTTCAAAAAGTTCTATCGTGATTCTTTAGGTGAAGAATTTCCAAGTGATCCTAAAGAACAATTGTATCGTTCCATTGAGGCGGTGTTCCGTTCATGGAATAATCAAAGAGCGATTTTCTATCGTAAGATGAATGATATTCCAGGTAGTTGGGGAACCGCTGTTAATGTACAAATGATGGTATTTGGAAATATGGGTGATGATTGTGGTACAGGTGTTGCCTTCACAAGAAATCCAAGTACTGGTGAAAATAAACTATATGGTGAATTCTTAATGAATGCACAAGGTGAAGACGTTGTTGCGGGTATTCGTACACCAAACACAATTGATAAATTAAAAGAGATTGCACCTGATGCATATCAAAGATTTACAGAAATTTGTACTGCACTTGAAAAACATTACAAAAATATGCAGGATATGGAATTTACAATTGAAAAAGGAAACTTATTCATGTTACAAACACGTAATGGGAAACGTACTGCAGCATCTGCATTAAAAATTGCTTGTGATATGTTTGATGAAGGCATGATTACAAAAGAAGAAGCCTTGATGATGGTAGAACCAAAACAGTTAGATTCTTTATTACATCCACGTTTTGAAGATGCGGATTTAAAGAGTGCGAAACCAATTGCTTCCGCATTACCTGCATCTCCTGGGGCAGCTTGTGGACAAATCGTGTTTACTGCTGAAGAAGCAATTAAAGAAACATCCTTAGGACACAAAGTAATCCTTGTTCGTTTGGAAACATCTCCTGAAGATATTGAAGGTATGCATGTTTCAGAAGGAATCCTTACCGTGCGTGGTGGTATGACAAGTCATGCTGCAGTCGTTGCTCGTGGTATGGGCGCTTGTTGTGTATCTGGTTGTGGTGATATTAAAATTAATGATGCTGGAGCATATTTTGAAGTAGGTGGAGTTCGTTATCATAAAGGCGATTTCATTTCTTTAGATGGTTCTACTGGTAATATTTATGGACGTGAAATTAAAACCGTTCCTGCAGAAATTTCTGGTGACTTTGAACGTTTCATGGCTTGGGCAGATGAAGTTCGTACATTAAAAGTTAGAACCAATGCAGATACACCAAAAGATGCTGCACAAGCGGTTTCCTTTGGAGCAGAGGGTATTGGTTTGGTACGTACAGAACATATGTTCTTTGAAGGTGATCGTATTAAGGCAGTACGTGAAATGATCGTTTCAAAAACAGAAGGACAACGTCGTAAAGCACTTGCGAAATTATTGCCAATGCAACGTGGGGACTTTGAAGGTATCTATGAGGCAATGCATGGTCTACCTGTAACGATTCGTTACTTAGATCCACCTCTACATGAATTCCTTCCAACAAGTTCATATGATATTGCACAGTTGGCAAAAGATATGCAAATTGATTTAGATGAATTACGAAGTGTTATCATGAGTCTTCATGAGTTCAATCCAATGATGGGACATCGTGGATGTCGTTTAGCAATTTCTTATCCTGAAATTGCAGAAATGCAAACCACTGCAGTTATTGAAGCTGCAATTAATGTAAATAAAAAACATCCAGATTGGAAAATTGAACCTGAAATTATGATTCCATTAGTTGGTGATAAAGCAGAGTTGAAATTTGTGAAAGATGTGGTTGTTCGTACAGCAGAAGAAGTATTGAAAAAAGAAAATGCTACGTTAACATATCATGTGGGAACTATGATTGAAATTCCTCGTGCAGCATTGTTAGCTGATGAAATCGCAGAAGAAGCTGAATTCTTCAGTTTTGGTACAAATGACTTAACACAGATGACATTTGGATTCTCCAGAGATGATGCTGGTGGATTCTTGAATGATTACTATGAAAAGAAAATCTTCGAACAAGACCCATTTGCTAGAGTTGACCAAAAAGGTGTTGGTAGACTTATTAAAATGGCTGTTGAAGGTGGACGTAGCACAAACCCTAATATCAAATTAGGAATTTGTGGAGAACATGGAGGAGATCCAAGTTCTATTGATTTCTGTCACCGTATGGGATTGTCCTATGTTTCTTGTAGCCCATTCCGTGTACCAATCGCAAGACTTGCGGCAGCACAAGCGGCAATTCAACATAAGTAAACTTCATTAAATAAAGGTGTTCATTTCTATTTTCTATAGAAGAACACCTTTTCCTTGTAAAGAGTGTGGAATTTTATTCTTACATAATAATTTGTGATATAATATAAAAAAGGTGGTGCAATTTATGGGAGTAAAGATATGGCGTGATGAGAATCTTTTTCAAACAACTGAAACCGTGAGTGTTGAGTGTTTAAAAGACGATAAAATGCAAGTTGTATTCTACACATTACTAGATAAGGAATGTATCAATATCGTTCCTGATGATTATCCAGTTACATCAACGATTCTTGTATTAGAAGGACATTTAAATGTTCATTCTACGGAGAAAAGTTTCGACTTGTATGCACATGATTCGATGATGTTAACCGATATCAATGAGAGTTATTATGCTGAGGCAGAAGGATTTTCTAAGATTATTGCAATTAGTAGTGAAGTAAATCAAGCTCCTCATGAAGATACGGTATTAAACGAAATGCTTACAATCGTGGAAGAGAAAGATACGTATACAAAAGGACATAGCAAACGTGTTTCACTTTACGCAAGGAGACTAGCCCTTGCTTATGAATCTACATATAATGTAGCTTCCTTAAGTGTTGCGGCATGTATGCATGACATTGGTAAAATCAATGTACCGATCACCATACTACAAAAACCAGGAAGATTAACAGATGAAGAATTTGATATCATCAAACTTCATCCGATGGACTCTTATACGATTCTAAAAGATAAACTAGGAGAACGTATCGCTCGTGCGGCTTTGCAACATCATGAACGTTTAGATGGTAGTGGTTATCCTTATGGACTAGCAGCGGAACATATCAGTATGGACGCAAGAATAATCGCAGTTGCGGATGTATTCGATGCGATGACATGTAAACGAACCTATAATGAACCTCGAAAACCGATTGAGGTGGTGGCTTATTTAGAAGAACATCTTGACCAATACGATGCCGCAATTATCGCAGTACTTCGTAGAAAAGTAGAAAAGGGTGAAATGGACGATATTGTAACTGCGTTTACAGAAGTCTAGATAAATTTAATATATAAGAAAAATGTCTTCATTCGAAAGGATGGAGGCATTTTTATTATCTCATTTTATATATGCTTATAAGGCATGATATTCTATTTTATATAGGTATTGGATATTTTTAGAGACCTATCTTAAAATGGTAGTAAGAAAGGTATTCCGAAATTCAGGAAGTCTTTCATAGAAAAGATTGGAAACTATAAGGAGGGTCATTTATGAGAAAAGGAATATTCATTGCTTTCTGTATGTGCCTACTTCTTGTCGCATGTGACGATAAGAAACAACTTACACAACCAACTCGTTCGAAGGATCAAACAAAGCTTAAGAAAGAGGATGTACCAACAGAAACTGAAACAGTAGATGACAATGAAAAAGGAGAGGATGAAACATTGAAAGAGTTGTATATTACCATACATGAACAATCTTCAAAGATAAGTTTGTATGAGAATCAAACTACAAAAGAACTTAAAGAAATATTGCCTATGAGTTTTTCAATGGAAGATTTACACCAAAATGAAAAATTCGTGTATTTGAATCAAAACTTTACAACAAATGCACAAGCAATATCACAAATTCGAAAAGGCGATGTGATGTTGTTTGGATCCAACTGTCTTGTAATATTTTATGAAAGCTTTCCAACTACTTTTCAATATACCCCCATAGGAAGAATAGAAGATCTTAACGTATTGGATGAGATCGCAGGAAACACAGTTATTCAAGTACGTTTAGAAATGAGAGAATAAGGAGGAATTTTATGAAAATCGTAAAAGAAGCATATGTAAGTGGAGAAAGAGCATTGTTCAATAGTAAGGATATTACAATAGAACGCTCTATCTTTGCACAAGGAGAATCACCATTAAAAGAAAGTCAGAATATTGAAATTATAGAAAGTATTTTTAAATGGAAATATCCATTATGGTATTGTAAGAACGTAAAAGTATTCAATACAACTTTGTTAGAAACGGCACGTTCCGGTATTTGGTATACAGATCATATTGAAATGATAAATTGTACATTGGATTCTCCTAAAACATTTCGACGTAGTAGCGATATTGTATTAACAAATGTACATATGGCAAATGCGCAGGAAACCTTGTGGAATTGTAATGACATTGAATTAAGAAATGTACATGCGCAAGGAGATTACTTTGGAATGAATAGTTCTGATATTTATGTAGATCATTTAAATTTAACTGGTAATTATAGCTTCGATGGTGGAAAGAATATTGAAGTTCATAACTCTGTATTATTATCCAAGGACGCTTTTTGGAACTGTGAGAATGTAGTGGTATATGATTCTACCATTATCGGAGAGTATTTGGGATGGAATTCAAAGAACATTACATTTATAAATTGTACGATTGAGAGCCTACAGGGGTTATGTTATATTGAGAACTTGAAAATGGTAAATTGTAAATTGATGAATACATCTTTGGCATTCGAGTATTGTACATTGGATGTTTCTATTACTTCTCATATCGACAGTATTAAAAACCCTATATCAGGAAGTATTCAAGCGAGTAGTATTGGAGAAGTAATTTTAGAAGAAGATAAAATAGATCCTTCCTTAACCAAAATACAATATCTTCAACATCCTATATTGGAATCTAGCAATAGACAAACAAGTTGTGTTTGTTAGAGGGTATTGATATGAAATATGATTTTGATACCTTAAGTGATCGCACAAATACCGCATCTTTAAAGTGGGATGTAAAAGATGGAGAACTTCCAATGTGGGTAGCGGATATGGATTTTGAGGCAGCTCCTGAAATCGTAGAAGCTTTACAAAAAAGAGTAAATCATAAAATATTTGGATATTCTACAGTACCCATTTCATTCTATGAAAATATACAGAAGTGGTGGCTACAACAACATCAAATGCACTTTGAAACTAGCTGGATGATGTTTTGTACAGGAGTTGTACCTGCGATTTCATCAATCGTTCGTCACGTCACAAACATTGGAGATAATGTATTGATTCAATCTCCGGTATATAATATTTTCTATAATTCTATTGTGAACAATGGAAGGCATGTACTTTCAAGTGATTTAAAGTATATGAATGGACAATATGAAATTGATTTTCATGATTTAGAAAGGAAACTATCAAATCCTCAAACAACATTAATGATTCTTTGTAATCCACACAATCCAATTGGAAAGGTGTGGGATAAAGAGACATTAGTTCGTATAGGAGCGTTGTGTGTAAAACATCATGTTCTTGTTGTATCAGATGAAGTACACTGTGATCTTGTTTCTATAAAGACATCCTATACTCCATTTGCGAGTACTTCCTTAGAAAATCAACAAAACTGCATCACTTGTGTAGCACCAAGCAAAGCCTTTAATCTTGCGGGACTTCAAACCTCTTGTATAATTATTTCTAATGAGCAATTGCGACATAAGGTATACCGTGGAATTCAAAGTGATGAAGTAGGTGAACCCAATAGCTTTGCGATAAGCGCAAGTAATGCGGCGTTTGAAAAGGGAAAGGATTGGTTAGTAGAGCTTTGTGTGTATATCGACTCTAACAAAAAAGAAGTACAATCTTATATCCAAGAAAAGTTACCTGAGCTACATGTTGTAGAGAGTGAGGCAACCTATCTGTTATGGATAGATTGTACGAAAGTTTGTGAGGATGATGTAACGTTGGTAGAACACATTCGAAAGCAAACAGGGTTATATCTGTCTTATGGTTCTATGTTTGGGGAAAATGGTAAAGGTTTTTTACGCATGAATATAGCTTGTCCTAAGATTCGATTAAACGAGGGCTTACAAAGACTTCAAGCGGGTATTGAAAGTTATAAAGATCAACGTTCTTGTAGTTTAAAGTTTCTCGTTAAAAGCATAACAACGGTTTTGTAGTTGTTTTAAGAATAACTCAGCTGGTTTTGAGAATATTTGATATTTCTTCCAGACAATGACTAAACCAGCTTCTAATGGTGGATAAAGTGGACGAAATACAAATTTACTTTGTTCATCTGTACTAATTAAATGATCCAAAGTGATGGCATATCCCATACCGCTTTCTACCATTTTACTTCCGTTGTAAATCAAATTGTAGGTAGCGACGATGTTTAGGTTCTCATAGTGCTTTCCAATCCAAGAGGATAGTTCATTATAACGTAAGGGTTGTCTAGACGCTATCAATGGTAACTCCCATAAATCACTTGGTTGAATGTATTCGTTGTTTGCTAGAGGACTGTCCTTTAACATTAAGACACCCCAAGTATCATTGAAAGGTAAGCGTAAATAATCATATTTACTAAGATCACTAGGTCCTATTAAGACACCAAAATCGATCAATCCTTTATCTATTAATTCTGTGATGGTACTAGCATCACCACTTTGTATATGAAAGTGGATGTTTGGATGTGTGTCTTGTATAGATTTGGCGGTTTCCATTAAAAAACTCATCGCATTTGTTTCACCACCGCCGATACAAACATCTCCAGAAACAATATCTTCACTAGATAGGAAGTCAGATTCAGTTTTATCTACCAAATCGATGATTTCTTGTGCTCTTTTTCTAAAGAACATGCCATCGTTTGTAAGCGAAATTTTACGATTTCCTCTCACAAATAGCTGGGTATCTAGCTCTTCTTCCAAATCCATCAATTGTCTAGATAGGGTTGGTTGTGTAATGTGAAGAACTTGTGCAGCGTTGGATATGTTTTCTTCTCTTGCGACAGCAAGAAAATAACGTAATACTCGAATTTCCATATGATCACCTCATATCCCCATTATAATGAATCCTTTTTATGCCTGTCAAGCATGAAGATGTATTTGCTATAAGTATTTGATATTCAAGGTGTTCAAGAATACAATAGAAAATGTGAGGTGAAAGTGTGGTATATAAACCCAGTATCGATAGTTTAAGACAAAACTTATTAGATGCAGATTGTAGTGAGAAAACCATTGCACAATTCATGCAGTTGGAAGAAAGCGGACAGATTAAAGAACAGCTTCGTTTATTATCTTGTCATCGATGTAAATTACTACAAGAAGTTCATGAACGAAATAAGAAGTTAGATTGTTTAGATTATCTGATGTATCAACTGAAAAAACAACAAAAATAACAAAGAAAGAAGGAGACATATGAAGAAAATTTTAATACTCTCAAGTAGTTCAAGAAAACAAGGAAACTCGGATTGTCTAGCAGATGCTTTTGAAAAAGGCGCAACACGCGTTGGACATTGTGTAGAGAAGATATACATAAAGGATATGGATTTGAAATTTTGTACAGGATGTTTGTCTTGTCAAGTGAGTGGAAAATGTCCATTACAAGATGATGTCGCTATGCTTCTTGAAAAGATGCGAACTAGTGATGTACTTGTATTTGCGACACCTATTTACTTTTATGAAATGAGTGGACAAATGAAAACCTTATTGGATCGTACAAATCCTTTGTATGGAAGTGATTATAAATTTGAGGATATCTATTTGATCGCAAGTGCTGCAGAAGAAGAGAGAAGCGCAATGGATGGCGCTATAAAAGGAATAGAGGGATGGATTTCATGTTTTGAAAGAACACAACTAAAAGGAGTTGTGTATGGGACTGGTTTAACTGGTATTGAAGATGTGAAGAAAAACTCATCCCTTTTACAAGAAGCTATGCAACTTGGAGAACATGTATAAGAAAGATAATAGGAGGAAATCATAATGTATTTAGAAAAGATAAATTCACCATTGGATGTAAAGGCGCTTGATACAAAGGCTTTAGAAGTATTAAGTCAAGAAATTCGAGAAGTACTTTTAAAGAAATTAAGTGTACATGGAGGACATATTGGTCCAAACCTTGGTTTAGTAGAACTCAGCATTGCACTTCATTATGTATTTGATTCACCAACGGATAAAATGGTATTTGATGTGTCCCATCAAAGCTATGTTCATAAGATATTGACGGGTAGAAAGTCTGCATTTATAGATGAAGATAAATATGATGAGGTAAGTGGATATACCAATCCTTCTGAAAGTGAACATGATTTCTTTACCATTGGGCATACTTCAACCTCTGTTTCCTTAGCTTGTGGATTAGCTAAGGCTAGAGATTTACAAGGTGAAAAAGGAAATGTGATTGCGATTATTGGAGATGGCTCTTTGAGTGGTGGAGAAGCTTTCGAAGGACTTAACTATATTGGAGAAACTGGTGGAAATATGATCATTATTGTGAATGATAATGGCATGTCCATTGCGGAAAATCATGGTGGCATGTATGAGAAACTTAAACAGTTAAGAGAAAGTAAAGGTACCTGTGTTGACAATTACTTCAAGGGATTGAATTTGGACTATTGTTTTGTAGAAGATGGACATGATATAGAAGGACTTATTTCAACCTTTGAAACGATAAAAGATCGAACACAACCAATTGTCGTACATGTATGTACGACAAAAGGAAAAGGATATAAACTAGCTGAAACAGATAAAGAACATTGGCACTGGAATATGCCTTTTGATTTAGAAACAGGGAAGCCAAAATTCACAATGGAAGAAATGGGATACGATGAATTCAGTGCACAATACTTATTGAACGCTATGAAAGAAGATCCAAAAGTAGTTGCGATTACCTCTGGTACTCCTGCTGTGTTTGGCTTTCATAAAGAACAAAGAATACAGGCTGGCAAACAATTTATAGATGTAGGTATTGCGGAAGAACATGCGGTTGCCTTAGCTTCTGGAATTGCGAAAGGGGGAGGGAAACCAGTATATGGCGTATATAGTACCTTCTTACAACGCACCTATGATCAACTATCCCATGATTTATGCATCAATAAGAACCCAGCATTAGTATTGGTGTTTGCTGCGAGTGTTTATGGCATGAATGATGAAACACATCTTGGCTTATTCGATATCGCAATGATGGGGAATATACCAAATATGGTGTATTTGGCACCAACTTGTATGGAAGAATATGAAGCGATGTTACATTGGGGATTACATCAAGAACAACATCCAGTCGCGATTCGTGTTCCAGTAGGAACTCTACGTTATTCAGGTAAAAAAGATGAGAGTGATTATGCTTTGTTAAATACTTATCAGATGACAAAAAGAGGAGGTGATGTAGCAATTTTAGCACTTGGTAACTTTTACTCCATAGGAGAAAATGTTGTGGAACAATTAGATAAAGAACATGGAATAAAGGCGACTCTTATCAATCCGAAATATATCACAGGATTGGATACGAACTTGTTGGATGAATTGAAAAAAGACCACAAACTAGTCATTACGTTAGAGGATGGAATCTTAGAAGGGGGCTTTGGAGAAAAGATTGCTCGTTACTATGGAACAGATGACATGATGGTAAAAACATATGGCATCAAAAAAAGCTTCCCATCGCGCTATGATGTAAATGAATTATTAAAAGAACATGGTATCCAGGAAGAAAGCATTGTGAATGATATCAAAACATTGATGAAGAAGAAAGATAACGCCTAAGTTATCTTTTTTCTTTCGTAGAGAAGGGGAGTATGAAACAATCGAATAAGAAAACACTAATGTAAGAAATCCATCCAAAACTTTCAAGATAAAAGATTGTTGATGGAGGTTATATTTGTTAAAATATAGAATAGTACAAGGAGGCAGATGATATGAAAAATTCTATTTATATAGCGATTGATTTAAAATCATTTTATGCCTCTGTAGAATGTGTGGATCGTGGATTAGACCCATTGACAACAAATCTTGTTGTAGCGGATGTGAGTAAAACGGAAAAAACGATTTGTTTAGCAGTTACACCTTCTTTAAAAGCATATGGAATTTCAGGAAGAGCTCGTTTATTTGAGGTTGTCCAAAAAGTAAACGAAATCAATATGATGCGTAAAAGAAAAGCTGTGAATCGTCAGTTTCAAGGAGAATCTTATGATGCTGTGGAACTACAACAAAATCCATCGCTTGCCTTAAGCTATATTGCGGCACCTCCTAGAATGGCATATTATATGGACTATAGCACGAAGATTTATGAAATCTATTTAAAATATGTAGCACCTGAAGATATTCATGTATATTCCATTGATGAAGTGTTTATGGATGTGACGAGCTATTTAAATACCTATCATATGACACCTAAGGAATTGGCAAAAACAATCATTCAAGATATTGAGAAAAGTACATATATTACCGCAACAGCAGGAATTGGTACGAATTTATACCTTTGTAAGGTAGCGATGGATATCGTCGCAAAGCATGTGAAACCAGATAAAGATGGTGTAAGAATAGCGTTGTTAAATGAACAAAGATATCGTGAATTGTTATGGGGACATACACCAATAACTGACTTTTGGAGAGTTGGGAGAGGGTATGCGAAGAAGTTAGCACAAATTGGAATCTATACGATGGGAGATGTCGCAAGATGTTCCATTGGAAAAGAACATGAGTATTACAATGAAGAACGTTTGTATCAATTGTTTGGTGTAAATGCGGAGTTGTTAATTGATCATGCATGGGGATATGAATCTTGTACCATGGAGGATATTAAAGCTTATCAACCAGCGAATCATAGCATAGAAACAGGACAAGTTTTAAGTTGTCCCTATCCATTTGAAAAGGCGCGTTTGATTGTAAAAGAAATGCTGGATTTATTAGCGTTGGATTTGGTAGAAAAACAATTTGTAAGTGATCAAATTGTATTGCATGTTGGCTATGATATCGAAAACAGTGAAAAGGCTGCGCAATATGTCGAAGAGTTTACAACTGACTATTATGGACGTAAACTACCCAAACACGCGCATGGTAGCGCAAACCTGGATAAACCAACTTCCTCATCAAGAGAAATCATACAAGCTGTGATGAAGGTGTATGATGCCATTGTGAATCCGAACCTTACCATACGACGTATCAATATATCAGCGAATCATCTCTTACACGAACAACGAGATGCCAATCAAACGAGTTGTGACCAATTGGATCTTTTTGTAGATTATGAAGCCTTGGCAAAACAAGAACAACAACGAACCATTGCATTAGAAAAGGAAAAAGAATTGCAGAAAGCAACCCTTCGTATCAAAAAGAAATATGGTAAGAACGCATTGTTAAAGGGTATGAATTTAGAAGAAGGTGCACAAAGCAAAGAAAGAAACGAAAAAATTGGTGGACATAAAGCATAAAGAAAGGGAGCGATTATATGGAAAAAAAGAAAACAAATACATATGAAGATATCATCCATTTACCAAGACATCAATCTAGAAAACACGCTCCTATGCCCCGTCTTTCTAGAGCTGCACAATTCGCTCCGTTTGCGGCTTTGACTGGGCACAAAGAGGCAGTCTATGAAAAAGAAAGAATCACAAGTTCTAAAAAAATATTGGATGAAACTGAAAACATACGCTTAAATGAAGAACTACAAAAGATTCTATTACATTTAAAGAAAAGGCCACGTATCAAAGTGACCTATTTTGAACCAGATATTTATAAACATGGTGGTGAGTATATCACCATCAATAAGAATCTTAAACGGATAGATGATGTGGCGCATGTGCTACATTTTGAAGATCAAACGAGAATTTCCATTGAAGATATTTGTGAAATAGAAATGCTAGAAGATTAGCTTTTTAAGAAGTTTCTTTCCGATAGTTTCTTGGCGTTGTATGCATATAGCGTTTGAATACTTTAGAGAAATAACTAGGGTCTTCAAATCCACATAACGCACATATTTCAGTTATCGGTTTATCACTCTCTTGAAGATATTGTGTAGCTTTTGATATACGATATTGCATCAGATATGAAATAGGGGAATCATGCAATGTTTTTTGAAAACAACGCAAAGCTTCTCTCTCACTGATGTTGACGCAATCTGCGATATGTTTCAATGTAATATCTTCTTGGTAATGATGTTGAATATAATGCAACATATATTTGATACGTTTTACAGTGTTTGTCTCTTCTTTACTAGTTTCTTGTTCACATAATACATGAGACACTAATAAATACCACATATGAGATAATTGTTCTCGTACTAGCATTTCATAAGCGAATCCACCTTTCTCATAATGCTCAAAAGCTTGTAGAACACATTGAGCGGCTTCTTTCTCCCACATCTTTGAAGAAGACATTCTTATATAGGGAAGATTGTTGTTGTGTAAGAGGGGATCGATATAATGTTGTTGTACAACACCTGAAGTTTTATCACTGATAAGATTTGCAGAAAATACAAAAGAATAAAAAATACAGTTTCCATGATGTCCCTTGATGGAATGCAAGACATTTGTATTAATAAAAGCACCCTCTTCTTCTTGTAATATAACTTCTTCCTGTTGGATTTGTAACGTTGCACTTCCTTGATAGATATAAAGCACCTCAATGGTTTCATGCCAATGCCAAGGAATTTCATTTGCGGGCATTTGTTTTAAGTCATTATAGAAAGCACTGATAGGAAATGTATCACTACCAGCCGCAATAATTTCACGGCGTCGTTCATCAAGTTCTATTTCACAAATAGGAGTTTTCATAGGATATCCTTACCTTTCGTCCAAATTGTAATACTTTATGGCTATATTATTATGGTAAGAATGCTCTTTTGTCAATATAATTATAGTTAGAGGTGATCAAGATGGGTAATTATTTAAAAATAGATTTACATATGCATAGTGTGAAAAGTGATGATGGAGAATATACTCCAGAACAATTGATGAAGCTTTGTCATAATGCTGGATTAGAGGTTGTCGCAATTGCGGATCATAATAGTGTAGAAGCAGTATCTGATGCGAAGATAGCCGCAAGTGCATTAGGGTTAACATTAATTCCAGCAATTGAACTTGATTGTGTTATTGATGATGTAGAATTGCATGTGTTAGGATATGGCATAAATGAAGCAGATGTAGCCTTCGCGAATGTAACAGCTTCTTTATTAAAACAAGAACAAGCCGCAGCTGGAACACGTTTACAACTTGCTCGTGATTTAGGATTGTATATCGATGAAGATAAAGCATATGAACTATCTCATCATGGATGTATTACAGGAGAAGTGATTGCGGAGGTTGCCTTAATGGATGAACGTAATCATGCGTTCTTAAAAGAATATTTGCCAGGAGGATCACGCAGTGATAATCCATATGTTAACTTTTATTGGGACTATTGTTCACAAGGAAAACCAGCATATGTAAAAATCAATTATATGAGTTTAGAAGAGGCAATCCATTTAATTCAACATGCAGGAGGTATTGCTGTACTAGCACATCCTGGAAACAATACGAAAGAAAATGTAGACTTATTAAACTATATCTTCTCTTATGATGTTGTTGGAATTGAAGCATATAGTAGCTATCATACTCCAGAACAAGTAGAATTCTATCGCAACTACGCAAAAGAACATCATCTATGTATCACAGCGGGTAGCGATTTCCATGGAAAAACAAAACCAGCAATACATTTAGGAGAGATGGAGTGTGTCGATCCTGAAGAAATTTATCAATCCAAAGTATTGCATATCGGTATTTAAAAAAAGCCGATGTACGTGATCAAGTTATCATGTGCATCGGTTTATTTTTCTCTTTTCTGAAAACGAAGCAAAATGAAGAAGAAAACACCCATTCCAATTAAAACAAACATATTATCCCATAAGGTCGTTGTATGTGTGCCATATTCAAAGACTAATCCAAACTGTTTCTTAAACTCTAACAAGGCTGTTTCTTGTCCTGCAGGAAACGATCTTTGTAAGACATCTTCCATCATCACATTGCGAAATAACGCAGCTCCATGACTTGGTGGAAACCAGGCGATGATAACTTGTAAAAAATGAGGTAAAGAACCAATGGGAACATAGATCCCCATCAAAAAACCAGATAGGGTACCAATGATCGTTGTAATATTACTAAAAGAGGAAGCACTATTAAAAAATGACATAATAAAATAAAGCATCGAGGTACAAGATAAAATTGATAATAACATGATTCCAAACAATTTCATAAACGTCACAATATCCAAAAGCTTTCCACCATACGCTAAAATATACATCTCCGCGATACCAAGTGTTACAGTAGAGATGAGAAAGGTAATCACAATAGTAGAACAAATATATGCAACTGATATCTGCATACGAGAAATAGGGGAGATACGAAAATCATCTAGGATATGATGCTGTTTATCCTCAATAACAATACCAAGAACACTTAAAGATGTGGTCAAAGAAACAATACCTAAAGTACCCGCCATAATCCATGTATCACTAATTTCTCGAGCGGTATCTGGGAACGGTGCTTTCAGTGGTTTAATCATCATATCTCCAAGAAAGCAGATGTATAAAAACAGTACAATAAAAACTGCCATAAACGAAAAGAACAGTGCACTTTTATCCTTGAAAAACAACATCATATTACGCTTCATTAAAATTGCGATAACGCTCATAAAACATCTTCCTCTAACATATTCAAATATAGTTCCTCCATGGTTCCCTTATGCAATTCAATATGATCAATACTTTGTTCACACCCTCTTAAAATGGACATGAGATGATAAAAGTTTAAGACTTCCACATCAATGTAGGAATTCTTTTTTTTATATGGAATTCGTTTCATCTGCAATTGTTTTGCGATCGTAGATAAGGCATCGCTATACAAATAGAGATGTTCTTTTTCAATGGAGCGAAGAAGTTCTTCCTTTGTCCCATCAGCCACAATTTTCCCATGTTGTAAGAGTGTAATGTGATCTGCTATTTCAGCTTCTTCCATATAATGCGTTGTCATAAAAATTGTCATGTGTTCCTCATTGTGAAGTGCACGAATCATATCCCATAGTTCCTTTCTAGAAACAGGATCAAGTCCCGTACTAGGCTCATCGAGAATAAGAATACTAGGTTTTGGAATAAGTGCACGAGCAATATCCACTTTACGACGTTGCCCACCAGATAATTCTTGTACTTTTTGATGTAGGAAAGCTTCTATATGACATTGTTTCATTAGCGTTTGTAATCTAGCGTAGGCATGTTTTCCATAAAGACCATACAACCCACATCGCAAAAGTAAGTTTTCTTTTACACTTAAACTTTCATCCAACATACTTCCTTGAAACACAATCCCAAGTTCTTTACGTATCGCATGATTTTGTACTCCTAGTGTATAACCTTCCATTTCAATGCTCCCTGTATCCCAAGAAAGCAAAGTAGAAAGAATGGAAATCGTCGTTGATTTACCCGCTCCATTAGGACCTAAAAAAGCAAATATTTCTCCCTTTTTTACTTGAAACGAAATATCATCAATTGCGATATGATTCCCATACCTTTTACTCACATGTTTTACAACAATGCTATATTGCATACAATCACCCAATTCATTCTATGCCATAACACATCTAAATATGGCAATTAGGCTGACAAACAAGAAAGAATGAATCCACAACATACCATAAAACGGGGGTGACTTGCATGGACTTTCTACAACTTATGAATTCCTATATAAAAAGTGAATTATTGATCATTACTCCAGTGTTATACATTATCGCAAAGATGATGGACAACAGTCATATGGATAGTAAAAAGATACCATGGTATTTGTTATTGATATCCATCATTTTATCAACGCTGTATACATTTGCGAATGTAGATGTATCAACGCGTTCTTTATTTATGATGGCTGTGTTTACTTCATTTGTACAAGGAGTACTACTTGCGGGTACAACGGTATTTGGTGGCATTCTTGCGAGCTTAATGAAGAATAAGAAAAAATGAAGTAAATCCATAAAAGGGAAGCGATGTAACAAAAAAAGAACACCCAGTGCATAGTACTCATAATCCATCGTTTTATTATGAAAACGTGGTCTTACTCACTATCGAATGCGTGTTCTTTTTATCGTATACTTTTTATGTAATCCTTCGTTTACTAGAATTAAAGATGAAACAAGCTTCACGATACTTACTAACTGCTCTTCTAGAAATGAGAATTCCTTCATTCTCTAACAATTTTCTTAAATCTTCATCACTATAGGGATGATGCTTATCTTCTTCATCAATCAATACTAATAAACGTTTCTTTATTTCTTCTTTTACACTTTGTTCACTTCCACCATTTGCCAACATTTTCTTTAACGTATAATATTTGTTCTCAAATTCAAAAGACTTATTCGCAATAGCTCTTGAAATGGTAGAAACATGTAGTCCACAATTTTGGGCAATCATCGCTAGTGTTAAATGTTGTAATGGTCCATGATTTAGAAAAAAGTCATGTTGTACATCACAGATATATTGCATAATCTGTAAAAGTGTCATATTTCTTTTTTGAATACTTTGTTGTAGATTCTTCACAAGTGCGCGTTGTTGTCTCATAAAAGAGGTAAGTTCTTTACTTTCTTTCATAGATTCATCCATTTGAAAAGAAAGTGATAAATCATCGTTTAACAATTGGATATTTACAGTTTCATCTACAACATCGATTTTAAACTCTGGATTCACAAAGATGGTTTCTATGGAATAATTGGCAGCTGGTTTTGGATTGCATGTCTGAATAAAATGGAATCCTCTTTCCAACTCTTCCTTACATAAATGTGTCTCTTCTGCGATATGTTGCCATCTACGAAGGGCTAAATCTTCTAAGTAATTACACAATGTATATGCAATCTGTGCATCTGCTTCCTCACTGTTTTTACATTGGATTTGAAGGCAATCCTTCAAATCAAAGGCAAAAATTCCAACTGGTTCAAACGTATGTAAAATATTCAGATGTGCTTGTATTTGTGCTTTATGATAAGGAGAATGATGATAGAGCTGATCTTTTTTTACTCTAAAATACCCATTGCTATCCAATTGAGAGAGTAAATACTCGCATAATTCTTCATCGATTTTGCCATTATAAAGATGTACTTGTTCCATCACTTCATCATACAAAGAGCGTTTGCTATGATCATATTCTAAATATGCATCACTATCTTGTTCGACTTGAAAACCCTGCACTTGCAGGTAGGGATGTTCATTCATTTGTTCTTGTAAAAAGACTCTTAGCTCATCATTGCTATAGGATAAGATTCTTAATGAATCACTTTTTCCTTTATGAAATTTTGTCTGCAATGAAATCTCTGGTTTTGGAATGAGGGTTTGTTTCATAGTGCGTTGACTCCTATTCTACATCCCCCTATATTCGTTATTAGAATTATACCATATCTAGCTAACACAAAAGAACCATTTAAGAAATAAACTATAAAAATAAAGAAAGATACGTAGGCTTTGTATCACCTAATACGTATCTTTCTTATTTGTTTATTAAAATACTAAGATATCGCAATACCTGCACTTGCATAACCAACAACTGAATTTATTAAAGTTAAGCCAGTTGCAGTCGCAGTAAATACTAAGAGTAAGCGTGTCTGATTAGTAACATTGATATTTAAGCCAGTGAGTGTACCAGATGTGATTGTCCCAATAGCTAAGATTCCAGTCAATGTTGGAGACAGATTCAAGGTTGCCCCTGGAACTGCTGTAAAACTGTTGTTTGGTGTTGTTGATCTATAAAGTGTTGCAGTGATAGTAACGTTAGAACCAACAAGACTCAAGGCAGCAGTTGTACTGAAGAATGCACTTATACCAGTAATCGTACCTGCTCTAGGCATAGAGAATGCAAAGTTGGTAAGTGTTCCTGCTGCATTGGTTAAGTCAATAACTCCACCTACGATACTTAATCCAGCGGCACTAGAACCAAAACCTACAAATGCAGGAGTTCCTACTAAACCACCAGCAATAGTTGTTACTGTAATTGGTAATCCTGAAGAGAAAGGAATGATTGCGGCAGCACCTTCTTCTCCTTGAGGACCTGTAGGACCTGTAGGACCAGTTGCCCCATTAGCACCAGTAGGACCAGCGACACCTGTTGCGCCATTAGCTCCTGTGTTTCCTGTAGCACCTGTTGGACCAGTTGCTCCATCAGCTCCAGTATTTCCGGTAGCACCAGTAGGTCCAGTTGCCCCATCTGCACCTGTATTTCCAGTTGCACCAGTAGGGCCTGTATTACCAGTAGTACCAGTTGCACCAGTATTTCCAGTAGCTCCAGTAGGACCTACTTCACCATCTGCTCCAGTATTTCCTGTAGCACCTGTTGGACCAGTTGCTCCATCAGCTCCAGTATTTCCAGTTGCACCTGTTGGACCAGTTGCTCCATCTATACCAGTCGCTCCGGTTGCGCCAGTAGGTCCAGTTGCACCATCGACACCATCAATTCCTGTGTTTCCAGTAGGACCTGTAGGACCGGTTGCACCATCTGCTCCAGTAGCTCCTGTGTTACCAGTTGGACCAGTCGCTCCATCTGTACCATTTGCTCCAGTGTTTCCAGTAGGACCTGTTGGTCCTGTTGCACCATCTGCACCAGTGGCTCCTGTGTTACCAGTAGGACCTGTTGGTCCTGTTGCACCATCTGCACCAGTGGCTCCTGTGTTACCAGTAGGACCTGTTGGTCCAGTTACACCATCAGCGCCATTAGCTCCTGTGTTTCCAGTAGGACCTGTAGGTCCAGTGACACCATCTGCACCAGTGGCTCCTGTGTTTCCAGTAGGACCCGTTGGTCCAGTGACACCATCTGCACCAGTGGTTCCTGTGTTTCCAGTAGGACCCGTTGGTCCAGTGACACCATCTGCACCATTCGCTCCGGTATTACCAGTAGGACCTGTAGGTCCAGTCACACCATCAGCGCCATTTGCTCCAGTGTTTCCGGTAGGACCTGTTGGTCCAGTCGCACCATCAGCACCATTAGCTCCTGTATTACCAGTAGGACCTGTTGGTCCAGTTACACCATCAGCGCCATTAGCTCCTGTGTTTCCAGTAGGACCAGTTGGTCCAGTCACACCATCAGCGCCATTTGCTCCTGTATTACCAGTAGGACCTGTTGGTCCAGTCGCACCATCAGCGCCATTAGCTCCTGTGTTTCCAGTAGGACCTGTTGGTCCAGTAATACCATTAGCACCGGTTGCTCCGTTGGCTCCTGTTGCACCAGTGTTACCTTTAGGTCCAGTAATACCAGTGGCACCATTTGGACCAGTATCTCCACGAGCCCCAGTAGGACCAGTGGCACCATTAGCGCCAGTAGGACCTGTTGCTCCTGAAATACCAGTCGCTCCGTTGGCTCCAGTAGCTCCTGTATTACCTTTAGGTCCAGTGATACCAGAGGCACCATTTGGGCCAGTATCTCCACGAGCCCCAGTAGGACCAGTGGCACCATTAGCACCAGTTGGACCCGTCGCTCCTGAGATACCAGTTGCTCCGTTGGCTCCAGTAGCTCCTGTATTACCTTTAGGTCCCGTGATACCAGTGGCACCATTTGGACCAGTATTTCCTCTAGGACCTGTCGGACCAGTTGGTCCAGTTGGACCTGTAGGACCCGTTGGTCCTGTAATTCCCATTTCGGATTGCAATACTATGTCATCCATAAATTCACCCCTCTTTACCATATGCGAATGAATATTGTGAATGTAGGTAATCCTAATGCATGCATGATAAAAATAAAAAGAATCCATACTAGAAGAAAAGGAGTGGTCTGTATGAAGATTGGATATGCATGTATATTTTTAGGGGATGAACAATCACGTCAAAGAACTTGTACTTTAAAATATATTACAGAAGAGAAACTACAAGAAATCATATCTCATAATTTACAAGCATTGCGACGTATTTTGGCGTTTAATGCAGCACATAACATTATGATGTATCGATTATCATCGGATATCATACCGTTTGGTTCTAGTCCAGTGAATACGTTACCTTGGCAAAGTATATATCGAAAGGAATTGGAGGAGATTGGCAATTTTGTAAAGGAGAAGGGGATGCGGGTTTCCTCTCATCCAGGGCAATATACCATATTGAATGCGTTGAATGTGGAGATTATAGAACGCTCTAAATTAGATTTAGAATACCACTGCAGTATCTTAGATATGATGGGATTAGATTCTTCACATAAAATGGTATTGCATATTGGTGGGATTTATAATGATAAAGATTGCGCAATGCAACGTTTTATAGATGTGTATCGTACACTTCCAGAACATATACAAAGACGATTGGTTATCGAAAATGATGATCGTTATTATACTGTTGAAGATGTTTTGAAAATATCTTCATATACACATATACCAGTCGTGTTTGATAATTTGCACCATGAAATTCTACCTCCTGAAGAATATAAAAGTATAGGTGAATGGTTAACGTTGGTACGTGATACATGGAAGAAGGAGGATGGTGTACAAAAGGTTCATTATAGTGAACAGGCTGTAGGGAAGCGATTGGGTGCGCATGCACAACATGTTACTAGTAATGTGTTTTTTTCATTTCTTGCGCAAGTACCTTTTGATGTGGATGTGATGTTGGAAGTAAAAGATAAGAATATTTCAGCTTGTAAGATACAATGTTTGTTAGAGCCTAATATTGCATGTTTTTATGAGGAATGGAAGTATTATAAATATTTGTTCTATTTACATTCCTTAGCAGATTATACGTATTATGAGTACTTGTTTAGTGAGCATAAGGATATCGATCGTATGGATTTTTATCAACTGGCAGAACGTTATCTTCGTGAAGAAGTGATGAATGAAAATTATCGTATGCTATTTCAATTCATAAAGAGAAATTGGCAAGATATCGTTAGTGAGCGTTCTATGAAACTTTACATACGAATGATGGAAAACTATTGTGAAAAGAATACGTCTTCTTCACTTTTTGTATCCGCAATCTATCGTATTGCCACTAGAGAGCAGTTAGTAGATGAAATAGCTGGTTTGATATTGTTGCAAATGTTGGTATAAAGCACTTGGTAGTTGTTCATAATATGTTTGACAGGAGGATATAAACATGAAAAGTTATCTAAAAAAATTTGGCTGTCTATGTTTGATGGCAGGACTATTAGCAGGGTGTAGTATGAACGATACTGCAAAAGAAGATATGAATAAGGTGAATAAATCCACCGAGAAAGCTGCAGATGATACAAAGAAGGCTGCTGATAAGGCAAAGACCACAACTGAGGATAGTATTGATAATGTGATGAACTATTTCACTACTAAGGGTATTGCCTATAATAATATGCAAGCAATTGAGAATATGGATTTTGCTGCTTATGAAGGTAGGTCTTTCATGATGAATGATAAGACAGCATATTTGTATCGTGTGAAGTCTGATGATGAAAGTATGAAAAAGGTCATGGATGAAGCTAAAAATAATGGAAAAGTAAAAGTGAAGGTAGATGGTAAGGAACAGGAGTATGGTGCACAAGTAAATGGTGATTATTTATTGTTGTATGATACAACTGCTAATACTGCAGATTTACAAAAAGCCTTTCCAAATTATCAACCAACAGGTGTTCATGGAAGTAATGCAAATGAAGATATGAATGGTACAGGTTCTTCCACAGAAAACAACACAACAAACGATATGACAGACTAACCAGAGAAATTCTGGTTTTTTTATCTATTAGGAACTTGCATAATTTAAGTGGAAATGAGAGAAAACGAAAAAAACATGACGAAAAGGCTCTAAGAAGAGCCAAAGAAGGACATTACAAGTTTTTACTTTTGGTTCTCTAGAAAATCTTTAGGAAGCATTTCGCTATCGCATTTAATACAAGCATTCACATAAACTTTTTTCAATCCAAAACGTTTCTTTGATAAGACTTCTTCCGCAAGCCAATCAGGCATCGGA